>NZ_JBFUJG010000013.1:0-125620 GCF_056401495.1 Mucilaginibacter sp. P4_E8 | reverse complement strand
GGCATAGGCCTTTAAGCCTGGCAATGACGATAATGAACCCTTACCGTTGTTAACTTTTTCCACAAAAATCAAGGTTATTAACAAAGAAAAAGAAGCAAAAAGAAAGCTTCAACAATAATAATAACCTATATTATTTTGTTGAAGCTAATCTAAAGGCAATGACGCTTTTTTTTATTACTGTTATTTCAGAGAAAAACTTATTTCGTTTTCAACCTTGCATCAATCTCGTTCAACAGGTATTCTTTTTTATCGTCGGCATATTCCCAAAACATAACCCCGGCCAAATGATGCTTTACCAGGTAGCGACACTTGGCTTTTATTGACCATTCATCATCGTAAGAGATGAACTGTTTAGTAACAGCATTGAATAAATAAGGAGCCTCAGCGTTGTAATCGCGGTAATATTTAAAGCCATTACGGTTGGTGAGACTATCTTTTATCAGCGTATAGCCACCCACATGCACATTTTCGCCCAGTTTCATGCCCAGTCCGTTTTGTGCAATATCCAAAACCATTACGGATCTGCCGTAGAAAGCCACACCCAGTACCAGTTTGCTGGCAGGTACACCGGCGGCTACAAAATCAGATACTGCTTTATCGGCATAATTTTCTGTTTGATATTTTTTGGATGCATATAGGTTTGTATGATGAACGGCAATGCCTGCCCCATCCTGGAAGTAATCATAGGTCATGAGGTTTATATAATCAAGGTATTGTTGTACTTTATCCATTTCGGTGTGCTCTAAAAAACGTTTAAAGCCACCTACTGCCGCGGTAAGCAACAGTTTTTTATTGGTTTGTTTTTCCAATATATCCAGGTCATGCCGTAATGATTTAAACATCAGCGTATAGTTCTCCTTGTCGTCCTTACGGTGAATATTGCCGGCGTTACCAGCCAGATCGGGATATTCCCAATCAATGTCAATATCATCAAGATCATATTTTTTAATGAGGGCAACCGCGCTGGCGGCAAAAGCTTCGCGGGCGGTATCAGTAAGCACAGCATCCGAAAAATTTCTGCTCCAGGTCCACCCGCCTATGGATATCAGGATCTTGAGTGCCGGATTTCTCTTTTTAAGGAGCACTAAGTTTCTGAAGTTGGTGGTATCGGTTTTTTCATGACTTAAAAATGCCCGGTTGTTTTTTACGTTAATAAAGGCATAATTAATATGGGTTAGCTTTTCGGGGTTCACCATGCTCATGTCGGCAACTCCCTTGTAACCACCAACGTAACCAATGATCACATATTTTTGCTTTTTTACTACTTTTTGCGCTTGTAGTGTAAAAGCAGGTAATATAAATGTCAATAAGCAAAGCATTGCCCTTGTCCGGGTAACCCGGTTTAAAAATTTAAAATTATTCATTTGGATAAGTTTAGGTGTGTATAGGTTTATTTATCAAATTTTTAATCTGATCCTCTTTTTTTCCATTAGTCCAACCAACGCTATCAGTATAAATGCCGTAGCCATGGAACGCGCCAGACCAATGATGCCCGAATTAAAAACCGAAGGGTAGTTAATATGGAACAGCATGAGCAGGAAAACCTGGAAGTAAGGCATCAAATAACACGTAAGTGTACTGGTACCCGCAGGCCATATAATTTTGAACCAGTTTTTTTTGCCCTTAACATCAACCAGGTATATCATGAGCTCAAATACCAGTACAGTTATGCCGCTGCAAATGAAGATCCAAGCAGGGGTGGAGCGAATTTTGGAGATACCCTGTGTATACGGACGGATAAGCAGGCCCAATACAATAAGGAGTACACCGGTAAGTCCAAAAATTATCCATATCCGCTGGGTTTTACCAAGCGAAACCAGGCGCGCATATATTTCAGATATCATGATACCTCCCATAGTTAAGGTTATGGATGATGCATCGCCTATGAGCCATATCTTTTTAGGAATAATACCTGTATGCCTGGCTATGTTTATGGCTACAAACAGCACCAATACCGGAACAAGCACGTTCAGTTTTCCTTTAGCCAACAGGTAAACTACGGCACATATTAAATAGGCCCAGCCAATGATACCTAATATCCCCCACCATGAAGGGCGCATCCATCTTGGGTCAAAGGCGTCGCCGCCTTTATATATTATAGCCATCACAACAAGCAGGGCAACTCCAAGCCCCATCAGTGTATATCTTTTTGCTTTGCTCAGGGTTTCGGGATAATCAAGCCATATCAGGAAAAAGGCAATAGTGATCAATATGGCCCAAAGCGCCTTAGGAAGTATGGCGGCTGTACTGTAGCTCTCCAGGTTCACATGAAAAAATCCCATGATGATCAGTGCGGCACTCCTGGTAAGTATGTAAATTAAAATGGAGATGAACGAATCGCCTTTACTCATCCTGTTTTTTATGGCGAAGGGAAGTGATAAACCTACGATGAATAAAAACGCGGGGAATATGGTATCTGCAAATCCCATGGCATCGGCCCTGCCTTCGGCATGATCAATCCAAGCCGGGATGTGTTTTACGCCACTGGCGTCATTAACAAATATCATTAATAACATGGTTATGGCGCGTAACACATCAATTGATAAAAGGCGCTTGGGTAATTGTTGCATTTAAAGGATTTTAAATTGTGAAATATGAATAGGTATGGTTCATTTTATTTATTTATGATCACAGCTTACTGCTGCTGTATCAAACCTTTAATATAGCATTATATAATGTATTCAGGTGTTCATGGTGTGCTGTAAATACAAAGTTTCTTTTAAATAACTGGTCAATATCCTGATAGCTATCGCGCTTCTCCCCGTTAATCATAATTATTAATAATTAGAGCAATTATGATTACTGTTTATACTGTATGTCTGTAATTTTAAGTTTGGCTATTTTGTTTTTTGGGTTGTTAACAAAACTAAAAGGTAAAGTTGGTGCATTATATTAATCAAGCCCTACATTACCACTACGAGGAGCAAAAAGCAATGCAACAGTAATTTATAGGAATAGTTTTTCATTGTATGTTCTATGACATATAATCTATTTCACTAAACTAAAGGATCAATTTTTATGAAAAACGCTGCTGGTTAGCTACGTTTTGCTTTGTTGCACTTTAAGTAATAAGAGAGGAGGCCTTTTTAGTGACAGCTTTTATAATATTTGAATGTTTAATTAACCCAGATAATATCTGTTAATTAATCCCTCAATTATAGTAACCGCGGTAAATATAGGGAACAACAATATGGCCAGGAAAAGGACCTCTCTTATACGTGCAAATTTTTCATATTTTACTGCATTGCTTACAGCCAATGCAAGAAAAGGGAATATAGGTAAAAGATACCTGCCTTGCATACCGCTCAGCGAAGTTGCTTCCAGCGCTGTCCAGGTAACATATTGGGCTGTTAAAACAGCTATTAACGTAATAAAAGCGCATAACAATAAACCGGTTTTTAACTGGATATTATCTTTCCAGGAAGAACTTAAGCCAATAACAAAGCCTGCAAAAAGGGTAATATAAGCTATATGATAATAATTGGTTGAAAATGCCAGATCGAGCCAGCCTAATATTCCAACAAATGAATCGAAACAGTTAATAAGTCCTCCCTTATCAAACTGAAAAAACAAACCAATGAATTTAAAAGGATGATGAATGATGTGTAAAACCTGTAATTGTGCATTAATTCTTAGTTCGGGCGGAGCAAATTTTATTGCAAAATTAACATGGTTAATAACAAGCCAAATCAGTATGCTAAGTATAGGAACAATTACCCCAGTCGCTTTTGTTTTTCTATTCAATTTTAAAAATAAAAAGATAAAGGTAAACAGCACATAAGGAGGTTTGGCAATACCAATTATACTCATGAGAATGATCATGGCATACACCTGCCGCTTGGAATAAGTTTTATTGCCAAATTCTGCATTGTCAATAATGGCAACCAGAAGAAAAGCACAGCTTATTACAATAGCATCCTGACTTACGGAGGCAAATAATGCAATGGTCATTGGAAAAAGTAGCACAATAAACATTAAGATATTACTGCGTTTGGCCAATAGCAAAGCAAAAAAACAAAGAGTTATGGAAAATATGCCATTAAGTATCCTGGAAAGATATAGTGTTTTTATTACTGATAAATGGAATAATTTACCTGCTGCTATACCTATAGCAGGCATTGCATAAACAACCGGGGGATAAATAACAGTATTGCCGAAATTTTTATAACCAATACCTGTTCCCCATTTAATACTTTTAGTACTATCTGTTAAACGTGCGGATATTTTAGCTTGCGGGTGAAATTGAATTGATGAAAACGCCTGTTCAGCATCTAAAATACCTTTATCGGTAGCAAAGCCACCTTTATCCGGGTATATTATTCTTGGGTCTGTGAATACGGAATCGCTCCTGATGGATACATTTCCGTTATCGCGTATAAAAACCGGGACAATATCAAATCTGGATATCTGTTCACCTCTTAAAAAGTGATTTGGTTCATCAGGGTTTTGAAAGGGAGGAGTTATTGTTGCAGCCAGGTAAACCATAGGTATAGCATACAACAGGTATATATAATGTAAGTGTTTATGGAGCTTTAAGTATATAGCCTCAAATTTAAACATCAGGTAGTTTTAGTATAAAAAGCAAAACTAATTATATTAAACTAATATGCCGGCTATAAATGTAAATGGGATATCGGGTTTAAGAACGGTACTGATTATAATTAATAATCAACTGGTAAAATTCAACTACTTGCTTATACCGCACATTTTGCCCGGGTGTTTAAAACAGATAAAAGCCTTGAAAGCCCTTATCTGTTTTGCCAGAACAAAATTTTGTCCCGGGCGCTTTTTGCTTATTAAGCAACCGGCTTTTTAGCAGTTGTTTTGCTTGCTGCCTTAATTGTTTTTGATGGAGCAACTGCAGGTTTTTTGTCTGCTGCGGTTTTTGCTGCCGGTGCAACAACTGTTTTATCAGCAGATTCAGCATTTTGCTTTTTATCTTTTACTACCTTTACAGCTGCAGCAGGAGCATCACCATCTGTGTTTATTTTTGCCGAAAGTATTTTTGCCAGGTTTTTTGAAGCTTTTTCAATGGCTTTACCTACCTTTTTTGAATCAGCCTCAAATTCACTTACAATAGTTTTTATCTGAGCAAACAGTTTATCGTTCAATTGTTTTTTAAGGGCTTTACGGGCTTCCTTAACTGCGGTTTTATTTTTATTGTTCTTCATGTTGCGGATAGGAAAATTCAGAAGTATTTTGAATTTATTTTTCGATGCAAAGTTAGGTTAATAAATTGTGTTTTTAATATTATGTTTATGTTAACAGTTCGCTTCAATGTTAAGAGGTTGTTAATAAAAAACGAATCTATTCTGCTCATTTTTAAGGCTCTAATATCAACATTTTAAATATTAATTGTGTATTACGTATATGCCTGCAGCTAAATTTATGAAAACATATTGTTTTGTAATAATTCTCTTTATTGTTATGGTTACTTCATCTTGTAATCAAAACCAGCGCACAAATAAACCGGGCAGAAAAACCACTACGCAACCACCTAACATACATGCACGGCCAGCTGTGGCAGATACAGGTAACAATCTGCAGCAGTTTGCTTATATTAAAAACGTGCAACAGCAACAAAACGGACAATGGATGTGCACTGCAGATTATATAGCGTTTTACAGGGGCGATAAAGCGATACAAGTTGCTAAAAAACGCGGTGATGCTGCGGTTGATACCGGGGCCAACGGTAAACTTACCTACTTTGTTTATAACGATTATTATATTGTTAACGATAATAAAAAACTGCGTAAACTACCCGTTTCATCCGCTGTAGTTATAAAACTGGTTGATTTTAACAGCAATCCCATAGGAATGCGTAATGGCAGTTTAAATGAATTGATGAGCATGAAAGGCAGGGATGCTTATCCGTTCATTTTAAGTATCTCAAAGGGGGTTATAACAAATATAACCCAGCAATATGTACCATAGTAAGCGCAAATATTTTATAAAGATCAATGATTTTTTGAAAGCATTTGGGTTAATTTATAACTTAGCAACGCTTACTACATGCCGTAAAATACCATGATCAAAGATTTAAATTCATTAAACCAGGTAGCTGAATTTCACAGCACCTTTAAACATCCTATTATAGCTGCTCCGGTAATTCCCTCAAAGGAGCGTTGTGACCTGCGCATAGCCCTGCTGGCCGAGGAGTTGAAAGAACTGCAACAAGCCGTTGATGATAATAACCTGGTTGAAATAGCCGATGCCCTTTGTGATCTGCAATATGTACTATCAGGTGCGGTACTGGAGTTTGGTTTAGGCGAAAAGTTTAAGGAACTGTTTGATGAAGTGCACCGCTCCAATATGAGCAAAGCCTGCAAAACCATTGAAGAGGCTAACCAAACTATTGAGCATTACCGCAATACAGCCGGAACTGAGTCGCACTATAAAGAAATTGACGGCCTGTTCCTGGTTTATCGCACCACTGATAATAAAACCTTGAAATCTATAAACTATTCGCCTGCCGATTTGGGCAGTATTGTAGGATAATTATATTAAAACCATATTACTTGCCAGCATCAACCCCCAATAACCCCGAAGTTAAAACAACCATGCATCCGCGTAACCGTCATCGTATGGGTTATGATTTTAAAGCGCTGTTAAAGGCTACACCACAATTGAGGCCATTTGTTGCTGTGAATGAATATGGCAACCAAACCATCAATTTTGCTGATCCCGATGCGGTAAAAATACTGAACAGGGCTTTGTTAAAGCATCATTATAACATAGGCTATTGGGACATACCTGCCGGTTTTTTATGTCCGCCTATTCCCGGCCGGGCTGATTATGTGCATTACGTGGCCGATCTGTTGGCTGCGGCTAACGGTAACATGATCCCTAAAGGTAAACAGGTTTTGGTATTGGATATTGGGGTGGGCGCTAACTGTGTTTACCCTATTATCGGTTACCAGGAATATGGCTGGAGTTTTATAGGGACTGATATTGATCCTGCAGCTATCGAATCTGCGCAAAATATCATCAGCAAAAATGATAATTTGAAGGATGCAATTGAGTTGCGCCTGCAGAAACACCGGGCGGATATTTTCATATTCGCTATAAAACCCGGGGAGGTGTTTGATCTTACTATTTGCAACCCGCCATTCCATGCTTCAGTTAAAGAAGCTGCCGAAGGTTCTCGTCGCAAATGGAACAACCTGGGGTTAAAAACAGATAAAGAACCTGTATTGAATTTTGGCGGTCAAAACGCCGAGCTATGGTATCCCGGTGGTGAGGCTTCCTTTTTAAAGCTGATGGCCACCCAAAGTACCCGGTTTGCAAAACAATGTTTATGGTTTAGTTCATTGGTATCTAAAAAAGAAAATCTTCGTGTTTTATATAATGCTTTGCAAAAGGCCGGTGCAACCGAGGTGCAAACTATCAACATGCTGCAGGGGCAAAAGGTGAGCCGTATCATGACATGGACATTCCTTTCGCCCGAAGAGCAACAACAATGGGCTCAAAAACGCTGGCAGTAAAATTTGTCTGAACCGAGATTAATTAGATTATGGGATTACTATGATTTCTTTAATTCTGATTATAATAATTTTATCATTCAAAATAAGTAGTCCTGTCATCCAAAAAATCTGTTTAATCCCGGTTCAGACAAAATCCCCGTTTACACGCGTAAAAACGTCTTTTTCTGGTACAGGTAATACAGGAAAAGCCATTTTACCATGATAAAGCAAACAGCCATTACCACAATATTGTATGGATCACCAACCAGCTGACCTATCCAGCCGAAAAAGCCATTGGTAGTATATTGCCATTTAATAAAATGACCTGATATATAGATCAGTATGGAGTTCATACCGATAACCTTGAAGAAAAACGCCCATTTTTTATAGCCCAGCACATCAATTATATAATAAAAGAGGGCCATCAACAACAGGCTTATCCCACCCACCTGCATTACGAACGAGCTGCTCCAAAGGTTTTTATTGATGGGGAAATCGAGGTTCCATATTTGAGCAATAATTAGAAAAATTACACCGGTAACTGCCATTATGGATACCTTACGGATTTGTTTTAAACCAGTCTTTTTTAACAGCGAGCCAGTTAATATACCAAGCAAACCCGTGCTGATGGCCGGAATGGTGGAGAACAATCCTTCGGGATCATGGATGCCTAAATACAGTTTACCCGGTAACAGGATACGGTCCATATAAGAGGCAAAATTGCCTTGCATGGTTAAATCGCCTGGAGCAAAACCAGGTGCTGATGTAAATTTCAACAGCAGCCAGTAACCAATGATAAAAAACCAGAACCATACCATTTGCATACGTTCACTGCTGTACAGGTATATAATATTGGCAAACATGTAGGCTATCCCGATACGGCCCAGCACACTGGCAAAACGTATCTCTGATATAGGCATAATATTTAAACCATTGTTCACCACCAGGCCAAGTAATACCAGTATGGCGGCCCTTTTTATAACTCTTATGGTTAGTTGCTGTTTACTTTTGCCTTTCTCCAGTTCGCGGCCAACCGAAAATGGCGTTGATACCCCGGCCATGAAAAGGAACAACGGAAATATCAGATCGTAAAGATGAAAACCATTCCAGTCGGGGTGGGTAAACTGATTAGCTATGGAACCCCAGAATGGCGAACCGGTAGCTTTTGCCAGCGTGTGAAAAATCTCTTCGCCGCCCATTATCCAAAACATATCAAACCCACGCAGGGCATCTAATGAAAATAAGCGCGTTGGCGCTGTGTTAATATCATCAGGCGCGGTATTGCCTGCGGATGTGCTTGTTGCTGTGGTCATTTTTTTTAAAAAGATTTAGTGATGAACTAAAGATATAAAAAGCACCCTATTTAAAATATTTTTTTTAGTCAATCATACTTTATAAAATAAAATTGTTACGAAGGGTTGTAACTTCGCGTTTTGGAATAGCACTGCAATGTTAGAGATCATATACCGCGATGAACACCTCATCGCTATCAATAAACCCCACGGGCTGCTGGTACACCGGTCGCCGATAGCGGCTGACGCATCTGAATTTGCATTGCAGTTACTGCGCGACCAGATTGGTCAAAAAGTGAATCCGGTGCATCGTATTGACCGTAAAACGGGCGGTATATTGTTGTTTGCGCTGGATAAACAAACGGAGATAGCCATGCAGCAACAGTTTATGGAAAATCAGGTACATAAAAAGTACCTGGCCATAGTACGGGGGCACACACCCGATCAGGAAGATATTGATTACCCTCTGCGCAAGGAAAACGGTACCCTGCAGGATGCCTTTACTAAATACACCACCCTAAAACGGGCCGAGCTTGATATTGCTTTTGGGAGTCATGCCACTTCCCGGTATTCGCTGGTGGAGGCCGTACCTGCTACCGGCCGTATGCATCAGCTGCGTAAACATTTCAGCCATATATTTCACCCCATTATTGGCGACCGTACCCATGGCTGCAACAAACAGAACAAACTGTTCAAAGAAACCTGGCAAATGGAAACAATGTTGCTGCATGCATCCCAACTGTCATTTACTCATCCGATTACTGGTAACAATGTTCATATTGATGCCGGTTTACAGCCTGAATTTATGCGTGTAATGCAAATTATGAACTGGTAAGTACTTCGTTTTTAGTGTAATAAATTAAACAAAAACGAAATTTGGTTGTATTGTAAGGAACTAATACTTGAAGATATGAATAAGCCGGTAGATTATAATTTATATACCGCTGATGGTCAACGTTCTATCGCCATTAAGCCGGTAAACCAAGCCATACCCGGTGGTGCTTTATATATAACAGGTGTGTTTAAACTAAGTGAGGGTGCGGTAGATTTGGGAGATATTGTTTTTGATGACGATATGCGCGAATGGGAATATACAGGTTTCGGTGACCTTACACATAAGCAGGCAGCCGAAATAGCCAAATATATACAGGATAAAACTCAACACAAACTGGAGGGCCACAAGGGCTGATTAGACCCGCTATTTTGTCATGCTGAACGCAGTGAAGCATCTATTATAAAACATAGGCAGTTCACTAATTAGATCCTTCGCTGCCGCTCAGGATGACAAAATTTAAAGCCCCGCTTTATTTACCTTATCTTTGCGCACATTCCAACATTGATAATGATAAAGCAAGCGCTCCTGAACCTCAAAATAAATGCTCTTAACGAAATGCAGCAAGTTGCTATCACCGCGGCTAAAAAAAGCGATGTAATACTGCTTTCACCAACAGGTTCGGGTAAAACGCTTGGTTTTTTATTACCATTACTTGGGCTGCTTGATCCCAGTATTCCAACAGTACAGGCGCTCATCATGGTGCCATCGCGTGAGCTGGCTTTACAAATTGAGCAGGTTTTCAGAACTATGGGTACTGGTTTTAAGGTAAATTGCTGTTATGGTGGTCACCCGGTAAAAATTGAGCGGAACAACCTGTCGCAGCCGCCGGCTGTTTTAATTGGCACCCCGGGCCGCATAGCCCATCATTTACGCCGTTATAGTTTTAGTACCGATACTATCCATACACTGGTATTGGACGAGTTTGATAAGGCCCTTGAATTTGGTTTTCAGGAGGATATGGCTTACATTATTAAGCAAATGCCGGCCATTAAAAAGCGCATGCTTACATCAGCCACCAAAATGCAGGAGATCCCTGATTTTACTGGCATAACCAAACCTATCGAACTGGATTATTTGACCAATGCTGCATCAGCGCCCGATATTAAGCAAAAGGCTGTAATAGCCGAAGCCGCTGATAAACTCGACGCACTGTTTGCCCTGATCTGTAAAATAGGGGATGAGGCTACGCTCGTTTTCTGCAATCACCGTGAAGCGGTTGAGCGTATCAGTGATTTGTTGTATGACCGCGGCCTGCCGCACGATATATTTCATGGAGGCATGGAGCAGGATGACCGTGAGCGGGCTTTATTGAAGTTTAGGAATGGAAGCCATCGCTTACTGATCACTACAGACCTGGCGTCGCGCGGGTTGGATATTCCGGAGATTGGGCATGTGGTGCATTACCAGCTGCCACATAATGAAGAAGCTTACCTGCACCGTAACGGTCGCACAGCCCGGATGCACGCCAAAGGTACCTCGTATCTCATATTGTCGCCAGATGAAAAGCCAGCTTATTTGAGGGAGATGCCGGAGATTGAGCAACTGCCCGAAAACCCGGTGATCCCGCAACTATCACCATGGGCCACGCTATATATAGCCGCAGGTAAAAAGGATAAGGTGAATAAAATTGATATTGTGGGTCTGCTGCTTAAAAAAGGCGAACTTGCTAAAGAAGATGTTGGCCTGATTGAAGTGTTGGATCATTCATCATACGCGGCTGTAAAGCGTAACCACATTGAACGCGCTGTTCAGCTGATAAAAGGTGAAAAGATCAAAAACAAAAAAGTTAAAATAGATATCTCCATATAATATAATTAAATACAAATAGCATGAGCAATAATGATATCATGAAGAAGCTTAGGGTAGCTATGAAGTTTACCGATGATGATATTATAAAGGTTTTAGAACTGGCAAATTTCAGGATCACCAAAACCGAATTGGGCGCCATATTCCGCGCTGATGATCACCCCAACTTTAAACCCTGCGGCGATCAGATCCTTCGTAATTTTCTGAACGGCCTTATCATTTATAAACGCGGCCCAATGCCTGATAAGCGAGCTTCAAAGTCGGAAGATAAGGGGCCTAAGCCTGAAGCTAAATAGGTTTGTTTAAAACAGTTCGTCATGCCGAACTTGTTTCGGCATCTCACATGTAGGGGTGTTCAACATAGCGGCTACTTGCCCTGTGGGATGCTGAAACAAGTTCAGCATGACAGTAATATCAAACAAAAAGAGCGATGGTTTAACCCATCGCTCTTTTTGTTTGATATTTAATGTGAAATTACCTTAAATCCACCAACTCAACACCCGGATGAGCTTTGGCATCCCAGGCAAATACGTTATCGGCTACCTGTGCATTAGGGGTAAAACTGCTTACTGTATAGTTGTATTTATTGCCGTTCTTGTCAAACAGCTGCGCACTGTAGATCTGTTTTTTTACTTTATCGATCAGCAGACGTACTTTAAAAATATTTTGTTTGGCATTTTCAGGAGTAAGGTCAATGGCCTGGTACACTTTGCCGCCCAGCTTTTGCTCGCCGGTGTACAGGTACTTGTAACCACGTTCATAAATGGTGAAAATTTGAGAAGGGTTATTAATTCCATCCCCACCTTTGGCTGCTTCACTTACTTGTACTTCCTTATCTTTTTTAAGATAGGTCCACTGGCTTTTACCATCACTGATAATCTCCTTGTCTACATCTTTAGTCGCCGCTGAAGTATAAAGGGTAACTTTATATTTACCCGCTTTGGCTTTGGAAATTAAAGTACCGCTTTGGGTTTCTTTAACACCGGCTTGTTGATTATCCAAAGTAAAAGTAAAATCTGTTTTTATCGCATCGTACGATTTGTATTTCTGGCTTACCTGGTTCAATATAGCTTTGGCTTGTGTATCTTTTTGAGCGAAAGCGGTGCTGCAGGTGCTTATAGCTAAAACGGTATATAAAAATATCTTTTTCATTGGTAGTTTTTTCATCAATAACTATTACTGTTAATAGTTACTGGTTTAGAGCAAATAAATAGTAATAGGTTTAATCTTTAGGTTTTTGAAGCGTTTCCAGATACCTTTCCAGGCTGTATTCATCGGGGTATAAAACATCGCGGGCCTTGCTGCCTTCAAACGCGCCCACAATACCGGCGGCCTCCAGCTGGTCAATAATACGACCGGCACGATTATAACCCAGTTTCATTTTACGTTGAATGAGCGAGGTAGAACCCTGTTGGTGCATTACAATTAAACGGGCAGCTTCTTCAAACATCGGATCGCGGTCATCAGGATCATATTCTTTGGCGCTGCTGGTTTCGCCTTCGCCTACATATTCAGGCAGGAGCATAGCGGTAGGATAACCGCGCTGTTCGCCAATAAAGTTCGATATAGCTTCAACCTCAGGCGTATCCACAAAGGCGCATTGCAGGCGTATCAGATCACTGCCGGTTGAAAACAACATATCCCCGCGACCAATCAATTGATCAGCACCGCCGGCATCCAGTATGGTACGGGAGTCGATCTTTGACAGCACCCTAAACGCCAGTCTTGATGGGAAGTTGGCTTTAATAGTACCTGTAATGATATTAACCGACGGCCTTTGTGTAGCGATAACCAGGTGGATACCCACCGCACGGGCCAGCTGGGCAATACGGGCTATCGGCATTTCCACCTCTTTGCCGGCAGTCATCATTAAATCGGCAAACTCATCTATCACCAGAACAATGAATGGCAGGTAGCGGTGTTTCTCCGGGTCACTTATTTTACGGTTAACAAATTTGGCATTATACTCTTTCAGATTACGTACCTGAGCATCTTTCAGCAGGTCATAACGCTGATCCATCTCAATACACAAGGAGTTGAGGGTGTTCACCACTTTTTTAGTATCCGTAATAATGGCGTCGGCCTCATCTGGCAGTTTAGCCAAAAAGTGTCTTTCAATCTTGCGGAAAAGCGTAAGCTCCACTTTTTTAGGATCAACCAAAACAAACTTTAGTTCGGCAGGGTGTTTTTTAAACAACAGCGAAACCAATATAGCATTAATACCAACCGATTTACCCTGACCGGTAGCACCTGCAACCAGTAAGTGAGGCATCTTGGCCAAATCGGCAATAAATACCTCGTTCGATATGGTTTTACCCAAGGCGATGGGCAGGTCCATGGTGGTGTTCTGGAATTTTTCGGTAGATAGGATGGATCGCATCGAAACCATTTCGGGGTTCTGATTAGGTACCTCAATACCGATGGTTCCCTTACCCGGCATAGGCGCAATGATACGGATACCCAAAGCGGCCAAACTCAGCGCGATATCATCTTCCAGGTTCTTGATCTTGGAGATCCGCACACCCGGTGCCGGGATGATCTCGTAAAGTGTAACCGTTGGCCCAATAGTAGCCTTGATCTTATCTATCTCGATATTATAATGGTTCAGCGTTTCAACAATTTTGTTCTTGTTGGCTTCCAGTTCTTCTGCATTAACAGAGATCTTGTTGGATCCGTGGTTCTCCAGCAGGTCAAGATGTGGGAATTTATAGGAGGCCAGATCGAGCCTATGGTCATAAATACCAAACTGACTTACCAGGCTTTTCGCTTTATCATCATCGCTTTTTTCAACACTCAGCTCAGGCAACGGTCTGTTCACATCAATGGTAAGCGGTATCTCTGTTTCTTCCTCAGGCTCGTGCGATGCATTGGGTGTTAATACCACGGGCTCATGATAAACCGGATTTTGTACAAAAGGTTGTTGTTTAAGCGGTTCGGGCCTTACCATGTTTTCCTGATTGGCCAGGTTGTCTTTAACCCGGTTACCGCGGGGCCATTCAACGGGGATAGATGGTTCCTCATCAAGCAGGTCAACAGGTTCGGGCACTATATCATCCATGGCCATTTCTGCAACTGCCTTGTTTTTACGTGCCGGGAGTTTAAAATCAATATTATAAGCAATTACCAAAACGGCAAGCGCTGCAAATACCAATAAGCCTCCGGTACCGGCAGGGCCTATCTGGGCATCAAGCAGGCGGTTGCTCCAAAAGCCAAAGCCTCCCTCTAAATAATGCGGATAATCAATAATAAACGCATGGAAATAAGCTATGGTAACGGATATAAATACAATGCAAAAAAGCGAATAAGCAAGCGTTTTAGGTATAGAAAACAACCTTACTTTAAACAGCAGGCGATAACCTACCACAAAAAATATAAAAACAAACAGGAACGATGCCACCCCAAACCACTCATAAATAAACTGGTTGCTAAGTAGTGCGCCAAATTTACCCAGCCAGTTTTGAGCAATTTGCGGATTGCCGCCATTATCGGCAATTTCCTGAACCGTTTTACCAGTCGCCAGGTTGTGCCAGCCACCGTTGGTAGTTGCTATATAACTCTGATCTTCCTGCCAGGTAAACAGGTAGGAGGTAAAGGCAATGAGGAAAAAGATGGACATTAAAAGCGAGAGCAAGCCTGCTATTTTTATAGCCCGGCCATTCTCCAGATTAAATCTGGGCATTGTTGGGAGCCTCTGCCTTCCAATACGGTCCTTATCAGCTTTACCCGTTTGCCGGGGCTGATTTTCGTCCTTAAAACTATTTGATTTAAACTGATTTCCTTTTACCGGCATCGCTGATGTAACATCCTTTTAAATGCAAACTTACATAAAATTTCACCTAAGTAAACTTTGCAAAAACAACATATAAAATTTTATGTACGCTCATCAACCCTAAAAAAAGCATAAATTGATGAAATATAAAGTTAGCAGATTAAACAAATATTTAGGTGTATTTTTAATTTTTTAGTATTATTGGTAACCATCAAATACCGTTACCGTAAAACGGGTTTTTATTAAACGCATTGCCCATACAGATGCGATTTATTTAAACATAAATAATGAGTATAGAGAAACTGGAGGAATATATTACCACTGCCGATTTAAGCAAGCTTGAAGCTTTGCTCATGCAAACACCTGCGCTGGCAACCACCCCTACAAGCCACCAGGTTTCGCCACTGATGTTATCCTGTTATTATAAAAAACCAGCGGTTACTGCTGTACTACTGAATTATGTAAACGATATAAGCCTGTTTGAGGCCGCAGCGGCAGGTAAGTTAGAAGTTATATCCCACCTGATCGAATCTGACCCCAATTCCATAGACGACTATGCCAGCGATGGTTTTACTCCTTTAGGACTGGCCTGTTATTTTGGTCATGAAGAAGTTGCACGGTATTTAGTTGAAAAGGGCGCCGACGTGAACAGACCCTCAAACAATGGATTTCATGTTTATCCCATACACTCGGCCTGTGCCGACAATTATACCAGGATTGCCATGATGCTTATTGAGCATGGGGCCCTTGTAAATGTAAAGCAGCAGGCCGGGGCCACACCACTGCATTCTGCCGCGCAAAATGGTAATATTGATCTGTTGGTGCTGTTGCTGGAGCATGGTGCCGAAATAAATGTACGTATGGAAGGCGGAAAGCTACCGGCAGATCTGGCCAGGGAAAAAGGTTTTGACGCTATTGCCGAGATCCTGGATTGATCCTTTCATCCTGCTGAAGACTCACCCCGACATCGCTGCGCTTGTCGGCCCTCTCTTCGCCTGCGGCGGAAAGAGGGCGAAAGATGTTTTCTTAATTTTTAATATTGAACTTCTAAATTCCCTTTTTCCGCCGAAGGCGAAGAGAGGGTGGTCGAACAAAGTGATGACCGGGTGAGTCGAATATATAACTATATATTACTTCACAAAGTGCACCTGCATACCGGTAACCTGTTTTATACACCGGGCAGGTTTCTTTTCGTCCTGTACAATGATGCGGTAGGGGCCATCGCCGGGGGCCAGGGGCTTCCCGTCAACCTGGTTGGCCAGTATAATGGTACGGTCTGTATAGCCTTTATCAAGCTCGGCCAGGGCGAAGATAACCTGGTAGCCGTCACTGGCTTCCACCAGCAGGTATTTGGTCAGGTTTTCGCCTTTAAGATCAGGGCCTAAGGTAACGCCGGCATTTTTTAGGATGTCAGCTACTATTACTCCCGAATAAGTATGATCCTTGCCATCCCTGTCTTTACGGGTAACGGTTGTTTGAGCAAACTTTTGCAGATAAGCGGCATCAATGGTCAACGGTGTGCTTACTTCGCCGCTTACTTTAATAGCAGATGTTTGTGCTTGCGATGTGAAAGCGATAGCTGTAAAACTTAATAAAGCGATACAGGCTGCCAGGAATTGGTTTTTCATAGGTGTAATTTTAATGCTTTTTATTTTTTGCGGTTAGTAAACGCGGGTCGGCAAAGTCCGGATTGTTAATGAAGGCTGAATCAGTAAGCATATTCAGGAACGCGATGAGCTCCTTTTTTTCCTGTAGTAATAGTTTCAGGCTTTTTCCGCCGGGTTCATTTGATTCGCCCAGCAAAAAAGAACTCAAGGAAGCCGATTCCTCGATATGGTCGCTGTAATGATCAATCACTTCTGCTAAAGTTTTAAATCTGCCATCGTGCATGTATGGCGCGGTAAGGGCGATGTTACGCAGTGTTGGCACTTTAAACCGCCCACGATCTGCAGGTAGGCCTGTTAGCTGGGCTATCCCTGCATCTTTGGGTAGGCTATCCAGGCCATTGTTATGAAACAGCTCCATATAAGTTTTGGCGCCGCCATGGCAATGCGTGCAATTGGCACCGCGGATGCCTTTTTCTGGTTGGGGCGCATTATTGAACAGCTCCATGCCTTTTAATTCATCGGCAGTAGGTTGATAAGCTTTGCGCAAATACTGATCGTAACGCGAATTGGCCGAAATTAAGGTGCGCTCAAACTGAGCAATAGCTTTAACAATACGATCGCCGGTAATATTCTCATCACCATAAACCAGCTTAAAAAGAGGCAAATATGCCGGTGTTTCACGGAGTTTTTGTGCCGATACTTCCAGTGACTGGCCCATTTCGTGCGGATTGGTTAATGGCGTAACGACCTGTTCTTCCAAACCAATGGCTCGTCCATCCCAAAAGAATTTGCGCGCCCAAAGTAAATTGGCCAGCGACATGGAATTGCGACTGGTTAATACATTATCCACTCCTTTGCTAAATGCTAAGCCGTCTGTAAAAGCTTTATCCTGCTGGTGGCAACTACTGCATGACAGCGTATTGTTGGCCGATAGTTTGGGTTCATAAAACAACATTCGCCCCAGGTAAACACCCTGTTTGGTGGTAGGATTATCAACCGGAATATTAATACGGTTGCCAAAATTTGATGGATAAACCAAATTGTAAGCTCCGGTTTCAACAGTGAGCGAAGAATAGCTCCAACCCGATAAAATAATGATCAGCGCGAACAGGCAAAGCATAACCCGGCTTTTAGGAAGCCTGCTGTATAGCCGGTTGTTTTTTGAGCTGACCATGGCCAAATTTAACTAATAAAATTGAGCTGTGTTTAGCTGTGTAATAACAAAACGGAGTATTCGAAATAAAAAAGCCTGCCCGGTAACCGGAGCAGGCTTAACCAACCATAAAATATAACCAATTAAAACTATTTTGCTGAAGGAACAACCGTTTTTAAAGAGACAAGGCTATTCAGGTAAACCTCAATATTACTGTAACCGCTGCCATTGGCTGCAATTTTAGGCGAGTCTGCAGCATCATGTGGATTGAGGCTATGTTTAGTTTCATATTCATCAGGAATGCCGTCGTTATCGCTGTCTTTATAAGGGGTGCCTTTGTATTCAGGGTAGCCGCCTACCTGGCTAATGTCGCTGATAATGCCTTGTTTGTAAGAGTCGGGCAGCCGCTCTTTAACATACTGCGCACCCAGATGAAGTTTGCCGCCTTCGGTATATTTGATCTTGCCGGTGCGCACATCCTCAATAATGCGCTGGTCAACCGGGTYGCGTTTTGGCAATGAGCAGCCCACGTTGGTTAAAACATAGCTGTAGGCTTCTTTCGTAGGTATAATGGTCACTTTATTTTTTATTGGGAAAGGCTCATTTGAGCGGATGCTGTCAGTGTATCGGCCTGCATCAGGCATATCGCCAATCTGTACACCACCATCCCAGTTATTTTTAGTTACTTTTTCGTTACCCTCCATAATATTGCCGCTTACATAAACTTTACCGTAATAACCTTTGTGGGCTGGGTCGCGGCCTGCTTCGGGTTTCAGGAAGCGATGGCCGATTGGCTCATTCAGCGAGGTGATTGGCCCTGGTTTGTAATAATTATTGATGAAATTGAAGAACGAAGTATTATCGCCGCCATCTGCGCTGCGGTTCCACCAGTTAAATACTACGTTGTTAAAGAAACCAAAGTCTTCATTCATGCCCACTGATGGGTTACGGGCAATGTTATTGGCCCATAAGTTACGCATAAAGGTGCTGTTATGACCGCCGATGGTGCTGCCAAAGGCGTGGTTGTAAGTATCCAGCGCTTCAGAAAAAATCGAATTCTGGATAGTAATATTCACAGTAGCCATTTTTTCCTGTTTAGCGCCCTTACGGTCATAAACATGGCGATAGATGGACATGTTTTCATCCAATCCCCAACTGGCCGAAACGTGATCGATGATGATATTGCCTACCGGGTTGCCACCAAGCGCGTCGTCGCGGCGGGCAACATCAGTAGCACCCCTGCGGAAGCGTAAAAAGCGGATCAACACGTCATGGGTATCTATCCAAACCGATTCGCCGGCCACACAAATGCCATCACCAGGAGCCGACTGGCCTTCGATTGTAATATACGGTGCACGTATACTGATAGGTTCGGTAAGTTTAATAATGCCCGACACATTGAAAACAATAATGCGTGCGCCGCCCTCCTCACAGGCTTCGCGCAGCGTACCCGGACCGTGATCGCCCAGGCTGGTTACTACAAATACTTTACCCCCACGGCCACCTGCTGTATACATGCCTCCGCCTTCGGCACCCGGAAAAGCCGCTATTTTTGCCTGCGGCAGATCTGAAGGTTTGTTTGCCCAGGGCACATAAGGTTTGCCGTTCTTCTCGTCGCGTTCAATAGTGGGTAGGGCCTTTTGCCAGGCTACGTCTGAGCGTTTTTTGGCCTCGTCAAGGGCCGAGTCTGATTTGGCCTGTACGGCAGGTGGTATGCGCGGATATTGCGCGCTGGCCTTATTCGCTATGGTGAGCGACATGGCTATTGCGGCTACGCTTGCTAAATACTTATTCATTGGTTTATAATTGTGATGATAAAAAAATATAGAAACATACCATATGAACTCACCGGAATGTACAGGCAACATCTCCCACCAAATACGTGGGATGTCCCTTTTTATTAAAATATTCCAGTTGTCAGGCTTATATTTACATCAAATATCTATGCTGGGCCAATCGGTTTCATATAATATTTTCTCCATGTATTGTAGGATATTAACATGGCATGTATCAATCTTGCGACAGAAGAAAAAGTAAGAGGTGGGTAGTGTATTTAAAATAATAAAGGCGATATACAACTTGCATATCGCCTTTATTATTACCGCTTTTTATATTTATAAAAATGTCATTTCGACGAAGGAGAAATCTTATACGATATGGAAATTCGTATGCAAAACCTTTGAGCAGGCTAATGTGCGCTTTAACATTAGCTAAGTAAAACGCTCCCAGATGTGATATTTAAGCTTTTTAAGAAATTATTTAAGGAGCTTGAGTATAAAGAGCTTAAAGATTTAGCGTTTTGGTATTTTCCTTTAAAAACTCCTGAAGCTTTTGGTTCAATAAATGAAATTGACTGATCACTTTTAATCCATGATCAGTCACTACGGCATTGCCGCCACCTTTACCACCACGTTGTGATATTATTAAGGGTTGTCCAAAATGATCATTCATGTGGTTAACAAGGTCCCAGGCTTGTTTGTATGACATTTTCATTTGCAGGGCGGCCTGCCTGATGGAGCCTGATGCCTGGATACGTTCCAGCAGTTCAACCCGCCCGTGGCCAAGTATCTTTTCGTCGCCGGTTTCTATCCAAACCCTGCCGTTTAATTTAAATTTAGGATCACTCATTATCGGTAATGAAAGTAAAGCTATTTTAAATTAAAAGCAAAACAGATATGCAAAAGATGCAGCCGGTTTATGACAACGCAGGTTGTTCGTTTGTAGGTTCGGACAGGTTTTGATGATCCTTTGGTTGCATTTCCTGATGCTGTAGTTCTTCAAAATATTTTTTCTTTACTACAGTGGTCATTTTATGATCGCCGGTATGGCTCCACCCTGGGGGCATAACCAGATACAGGAATTTGTTTTTTATACCGGGGGCTCTATACACATCCTTTGCCAGTGCCACTATTTCGCCAAAATAAGCGTCCAGAAAGCTGTTTTTTATCATGGGTCTGCTAATGCCATATTCAATAGGGATGTTGCGGTCTTCGGGCTGATAAGTGCCGAATACTTTGTCCCATATATTAAGCAGATTACAAAAGTTAGTATCCATGTACAGTGGATTTTTGGCATGGTGCACCCGGTGGTGCGACGGGGTAAGTATAATTTTATTTAAAAAGCCTAATCGGCCATCTTGTACCAAATTTTCGCCGATGTGGATCATGCCGCCCCAAAAGCCGTCGATAAACATAATAACAAATAACATGGCCGGCGGAACGCCCAGCAAAATACAAACAGTTGTTCTGATGAAATCGGCGTAAGGGCCCTCCAAAAAGAAGTGCGCATAACTTACCGAAAGATTCATTGCTTCGGGAGCATGATGGGTGGAATGCAAGCACCAGAACAGCCTTACTTTATGACCTAAATAATGGTATATAAAATGCCCGAACTCCCAAACTATATAACCGTAAATAAACCAGTACCAGGTAAAGGAGAGTTTAAAAATGGCATATTTTTCAAACAGTCCAATACAAAGGCCAACCATGGCAATCGCTATCACCCGGCCTATAAAAGCATTAAAAACGTAAGAGAAAAAAGTTAGCTTATAGTGTATAACTTTAAACTTTTTGAAAAGCGCACCTCGTATAATTTCTATTACCAGTAAAAACGGCATAATAGGTATCAGAACAGCTACAAAACCCTCATAAGTAAGTAGTTTGTCGTAATCGCCTGATTTAATAATAGTTATTAAATTACCGAAGCCAAAAAAGCCTGTGAATTGTTTAAATACTGCCTCTAAAAAGTCCATTCGCTAAAATTTAAAATTGGTTTATTAATTTATAACGTAATCAATATGTATTTATGTATATACATATAAATATTTTATAAATGTCGGAAAAAGTAATTAATTAATCAAGTTAAATTGATTTAGCGGTTATAAAAAATGCCCGATCTAAATCCGCTACAGGGAAAATCCAGCTATAAAATGCATCATCGATCTCTGTGCAGAAATACCTTCATATGCTAACTTATGCCAATAGATTTTTTATTAAGTTTCAAAATTATTTACCTTTAATAACCCTAATAATCAACCAATAACGTCATAATGATGCTGCCAAATTGAGTGTTGCTTTGGGTGATGGTAAGTGATGACTAAAGCCTGTCAATGGTCAATTATATCGGATGGTCTGGCGATGGTACTTCATATTAAATAAAATCAAAATACGATGATACTTCAGAACAAAAATGCAATTATATACGGGGCCGGTGGTTCCTTAGGAGGCGCAGTTGCCAAAGCCCTTGCCAGTGCTGGTGCCAGGGTATTTTTAACCGGGCGCAATCTTTCCTCCGTTAAAAAAGTAGCAGATGAGGTCCTTGCTTCCGGTGGCAGTGCCGAAGCGGATCAGGTGGACGCGTTGAATGAAAAGGAAATCAACAGTCATATAGATGGGGTATTACATAAAGCAGGCACAATAGATATCATGTTTAATGCCATAGGAGTTGAGGTTATACAAAGTATCCCTTTGGTGACTATGAAGGCAGATGATTTTACACGCCCGATAACTATTGCCATGCAAACTCATTTCTTAACGGCAACAGCTGCTGGGAAGGTAATGATGAAACAAGGATCAGGGGTTATTTTATCCCTTACCGCGACACCCGGGGGAATAGGCTATCCTTATACGGGTGGTTTCGCGCCGGCATGCTACGCCATAGAATGCTTTTCCCGGAATTTAGCTTCGGAGTTGGGTGTATATGGGGTACGTGTGGTAAATATCCGTTCCGGAGGCTCCCCTGATTCAAAGGTGTTTAAAGAAGCCATCGACAGTAACCCTAAAGATATGGAACCTATCATCAGAAAGATGAAAGAAGATACTATGCTGAAAAAGCTGCCATTAATGGCAGATATAACCAACGTCGCCGTATTCCTGTCATCCGATCTGGCAGGCATGATTACGGGGGTTACTGTTGATGTTACCGGCGGCACAACCGCCGGGTTAAATTACAGGGTGGCTTCCATATCTTAAAAGCACCATTTAGGGATGCCAGATATTATCCTTCTTATCTGTATCAGGGTCATAGGTGGTGCCCAGTATCATTTGTTTAACCGGTTTTATGGCCGTAAATTTAACTGTGGTGGATTTATTGCCATTGGCCCAGCAGGCAATGCTTTGATGTACCAGTTGTTTACTGCCGTCGGTATAGTATACGGTTAGGTTTACCGGTACAGGTTTGGTGCCTATGCTGGTAATGGTTACCGTATATTTTTGCTGCAGGCTGTTTACTTTGCTGATAGCCAGGTTTGGCACGCCGCTATCAAAAAACCAGTTTTTCCAAAACCAGTTGAGGTTGGTGCCTGAGCCGGTGTTGATACAGTTGAAAAAATCATAAGGCATGGGGTGCTTGCCATGCCATTGGCTAATGTAGTAGTGCAGCGCTTTGGTAAACAGCTCATCGCCCAGCATGTCTTTTACATACAGATAGGCCAGGGCTGGTTTAGGATAACTATCGGTAAATTTGGCTATGCCGGTAAGCTGCGGAGTAAGCGTCATGATGGGGGCGTCCTGCTCGTTGCCTGCGCTGTTTTCAGTAGGGCCTACGCCATAAGTATCCACAATTTTCGTGTCGATAACCGGGCTGATGAGCCACTCGGCAATGGTGGCCCAGCCTTCGTCCATCCAGCCGTATTTGGTTTCGTTGGTGCCCATGTAAAAGGGGAACATGGTATGAAATATCTCATGGTCGGTAAGCTCAATGGCATCGGCAGTTTCTTCAAGCGGATTATCATTAACCATCATGGGGTATTCCATCTGATCAAGGCCATCAAAAACGGTTTCGTGCGGGTAGGGGTATGGCCATTTCGGGAATTTGTAGCTCATGGTCTCCACAGTTTTGCGGGCATAGTTCACCACCTCAAAATAATCTTTATGAACCGGGTTAAATACCGCGTCGACACGGGTACGGCGATTGGTTTTTGGGTCGACCACCAGGCTTGATGCTTTCCAGATGTAATGCTTGCTCATAGCAAAAACCAGGTCGGTTACGCTATCTGCCTCAAACTTCCAGGTATTGGTAGCATTGTTTTTGGTAATGTTGCCGGCTTTTACATCAGCTTCGGTAATAATGTCGGTCACCTGATCGCTGGCGCCGGCCTGGGTTATTAGCTTGGCATATTTGGGCTGGTACACCTCATCGGTATTTTTCAGGTTCCCGGTAGCCCAAACCTGGTAATTGCCGGGTACGGTGATCTCGGCATTAAAGTGGCAAAAATCGTTATAAAACTCCTGCGAACCCAGGTATGGATATTGATTCCAACCGTCAATATCATCATAAACAGCAATCCGCGGGAAAAAATAAGCAACAAAGAAAGCTCCTGAATCAATTTGCCCTGTACGGATATGCGATGTTTTGTTGAGCGTGTAAGCATAGGCAATATCAAAATGAACATGCTGCTTTGGTAGTATGGGCTGTACATGCAACATCATGTTTGTGCCGTCAATTTTGCGCTTAGTGCTATCCTGTAGCTGGTTATTAATACTAAGGGATTGGATGTGCACACCATCGGTCAGATCGGCAGCTGCAACAGGCATATCACGTATCACGCCCTTTTTATATAAATTAGGATACAACTTAAACTGTACTGTGGTAAGAGTGTCAGGGCTGTTATTGATGTAATCAATAGCTACGGTACCGCTAAGATTTAGGTTTTGCGGATTAAAACTTACTTTGATAGCATAATCGGCGGTGTTTTGCCAGTAATTTTTACCCGGCGCGCCGCCTGTTGTGCGTGTGCCTTTTAAGTAGGTGTTTTGCAGGTTAACGGCAATTGGCAGTTTAACCTGGGCATATGAAAGCGTACTGCCTGATAATAAAACTATAGTGAGTAATTTTTTAGGATTGAGCATTAAGCGAAGTTATATCAGTTATATTTGGGGTAAATATAGTAAACAGGATAAACAGGAACGCAAACCTGGCAAATAAGTGATTTTAACACATTAATAATTGAAAAGCCCCGAAGCCTGAATAACTATACTAAACAACTAAAATAAACCAATGACTGCAGAAAAAATGATCATGATAACAGGCAAGCAATACCTGGAATTAAAACAAAGCCTGGAGAGTGGTGAAGGCCTTACATATAACATAGGTACCGATAAAAACCCCGAAGAGGTTAAAATAATTAATATGTACATGGATACCGATGCCGATTTTACACGCAATCCCCGGCAGTTTGCCAAAATGAACGAAGACCTTCACATACAGGTAAAACTGGAGTACATAGTTGAATAAAGTATCTTTATTTATTTGCAACTACCAACCGCCTTTAAAACCTTCGGTTAAAGCATTTTTGTAATTTTCCAGATCAAAAGAGTATAGGTAAGGGGCTTTATGCGCGCCGCCTTTGCGTGGCTGCTCGGCACGGTTTAGTATTCCAAAACCCAGTACACGGCGCTGAAAGTTACGCCTGTCAAGCTTTTTACCCAATATGGTTTCATACAGTTTTTGCAGCTCGGGCATGGTAAATTCTCTTGGCATCAGGTTATAACCTATAGGCTGGTAGTTTAGCTGCAGGCGAAGGGCATCTAAAGCGGCTTTAAATATCTGTTCATGATCAAGCAGTAGTTCGGGCATATCATCCAGATCTCGCCAGGTACATGAATCCGAAAACTGATCGGGTTGGGGGGTGACATCAAAAAAATCAACCAGCGCATAATAACCTATTGATAAAAAGCGGTTTGAAAACCAGTTTTCATGATCGGGCACCATATCTTTATAGAGGTCGCTGTGGAATTTCGCGCGATCAGGATCGCCAAAAACATGAAATTGCTGTAAAAATATCTTATCAAGCCCGGTACGTTCTTTTAATATGCGATTGGCGGCCATTTCAATAGGCTCCTGCTTTAATACAAAGCCGCCTGGCAGTAACCACCGTTCTTCATTATGGGGGTTTAACAGCAGCACTTTCATTTGCCCTTCATGAAAACCAAAAACCACACAATCAATAGAAACATGATCGAGGTAGTTTTTGCGGGCATCATCGCTGAATTCAATAAGTTGTTCTTTAGTTAACATTTGTGCTATTGTACAAAAATACTTTGATTATTTAATTATAATAATTACAATTGTGTACTTTATACACCATGGTTTTGTTGTTTGTTTTAGCCAGTTATAATCATTAAATTTTTAGTAAAATAAGTTGGTAACATACAGTTACTTAGCTTTTATTATACCCATATTTGTTTATCCAATTTCCGTTATACCTAAATTAAAAAAATGAAAAAGTATTTTTCAACCCGAATTATTAACAGGGTTATTCCGCTTTGTGTTGTTGTATTGCTGCCTTTTAATAAGGTACTGGCCCAAACCAAAACGGAAGATACCAAAATGAATGTTTTTGTTACTGGTCTGATAAACAAAATGACCATTGACGAGAAAATAGGGCAACTTAACCTGGTAACCATAGGTGCAGCTACAACGGGCTCGGTAGTAAATAAAGGAGTTGAAGATAAAATTAAAAAAGGCGCCATTGGCGGCGTGTTTGGTATTTGGGGCGCCGATAAAGTAAAAGAAGTGCAGGACCTGGCAACAAAAAGTACAAGATTACATATCCCGCTTATTTTTGGCCTTGATGTGATACATGGGCACCGTACTATTTTTCCTATTCCGTTAGGGCTATCAGCTTCCTGGGATATGGGCCTGATCAAACGATCGGCACAAATTGCAGCAAAAGAGGCTACTGCCGAAGGGCTTAACTGGGTTTACTCGCCAATGGTTGATATTGCCCGTGATGCACGCTGGGGCCGTATCTCAGAAGGATCGGGCGAGGACCCGTGGTACGGGTCGCAGGTGGCTAAAGCAATGATTCAAGGTTACCAGGGCAGCAGCATGAAAAATGCCGATGCGGTAATGGCTTGCGTAAAACACTTTGCCTTATATGGCGGCGCCGAGGCCGGTCGTGAATATAATACGGTTGATATGAGCCGTATTAAAATGTATCAGGATTACCTGCCGCCTTACCGGGCCGCTGTTGATGCAGGTGCGGGTAGTTTCATGAGCTCGTTTAATACTATTGATGGTGTGCCTGCAACAGGTAACCAATGGCTGCTAACCGATGTGCTGCGCAAGCAATGGGGTTTTAAAGGTTTTGTAGTATCAGATTATACAGCTGTTAACGAAATGGAGGCCCATGGGCTTGGCGATCTGCAAATGGTATCGGCATTGGCTTTAAAAGCAGGGCTTGATATGGATATGGTAGGCGAAGGATTTTTAACCACCTTAAAAAAATCACTTGCAGAAGGCAAAGTAACCAAACAGGAAATTGACCTGGCTTGCCGCCGGGTGCTGGAAGCTAAGTATAAATTGGGCCTTTTTGATAATCCCTATAAATCAATAGATGCCACCAGGGAAACAAAAGATGTATTAACACCAGAAAACCGTAGCGAGGCCAGAAATATATCCAAACATTCATTTGTATTGCTAAAAAACAGCGCGCAAACTTTGCCGCTTAAAAAAACGGGTTCAATTGCATTGGTAGGGCCATTGGCCAATAACCAGCGCGATATGCTGGGTACCTGGGTTGTTGCCGGCGACTGGGAAAAATCAATCAGTGTAATGCAGGGTATTAAAAACCTGGTAGGTAACGGGGTTACTATTAATTATGCCAAAGGTGCCAATATTACCGAAGACAGCTCATTTATACAAAGGCTTAACTTTTTTGGCCAGCAAATGGTAACTGTTGATAAGAAACCAGCTGATGAACTATTGAACGAAGCTGTTGAAGCCGCTAAAAAATCAGATGTGATTGTAGCTGTAGTAGGCGAATCGCAAAGCATGTCGGGCGAATCATCAAGCAGGGCGGATATTGATATTCCTGAAAGTCAGAAAAACATGCTGAAGGCGCTGGCTAAAACAGGTAAACCATTGGTTATAGTATTGTTTAACGGCCGGCCGCTTACCTTAACCTGGGAAGATGGACATGCCAGCGCCATATTAGATGTTTGGGCGCCTGGCACCGAGGCCGGTAATGCCATAGCCGATGTATTGTTTGGCGACTATAATCCCGCCGGTAAAATAACTGCCACCTTTCCGCGCAGTGTAGGGCAAATACCAATTTACTACAATCACAAAAACACCGGCAGACCATATGATGGTAAAGGGCCGTCAAAGTTCAAATCAAATTACCTTGATATATCGAATGATCCGCTTTATCCATTTGGATATGGCTTAAGCTATACAACTTTTGGTTACAGCGATGTTAAGCTCAATAAAACAAAGCTTAAAGGTACTGAAACACTTACAGCAACTGTTACGGTAACCAATACCGGTAAATATGCAGGTGAAGAAGTGGTACAGCTATACATCAGCGATCCGGTGGCCAGTATCAGCCGCTCGGTAAAAGAATTAAAGAACTTTAAAAAGATAAACCTGCAACCAGGCGAACAAAAAGAAGTATCCTTTAACATTACTCCAGAAGAATTGAAATTTTACAATACCCAGCTTAAATATGACTGGGAACCGGGTAAGTTCATTGTACAAATTGGTACTAACTCCAGTGATACGCACAGTGCATCAGTGCAATGGGATAAATAATTAGTAACTAATTGTTGAGCTAATAAAAGAGCACCGGTATTTACAATACCGGTGCTCTTTTATTAGCTGGTGCATTTTTTATGCTTAAAGTATGGAATTAATAATTGTAAAGTAAACATTTATTATTTTAAGATATTATTTATAAATGTTTGTATTACAGTTATAAATAATTGAAAATAATAAATGTTGTAATGACATTATTGACAGATTGTAATGATATTTTAACACTAAAGGAGCATTGCGGGTACAAAAATTTAATGTGCTTAATGACAAAAAAAATAGAGGGTTTTGAGTTCCTTWCATTCATTATTATAGCTTGTTTTCAACTTTTTAGGATGCATTATCATTAGTATCAATATTTTTACATTGCTATATTTTTATAAAAAAGGCACATTTGTTAATATTTTACTAATAAAACACCTGCAATTTGTAATGTTTGGCTGCTATAATGATTTACCAATAATTAATTTGCAAATCTGCATTTTTCACTTGTGTAAACAGTACACTCTCGTTACATTAGTTCCATAGCCAATATAAATTTCTGGAACAACCGGAATTATACAGAATCTAATATTATTATAACATTTAAGTTTTAATGTTCGCTCATCAGGCGGGCATTTAAAAAAGCGGGTGAAGCAGGGGGGAGGTTAAAAATTTATTACGAGAAGATCATATGATAAAACTTTTACATTCATTCTTTTTCAAGTCTTCAAGTTTTAAAAGGCTGCGTAACCAAAGCAGCAATGTCATTTTTTTTGCGTCCCGCAAACTGCTTATCCTGAAATACTTTATTGTCCATTGTAAACTTAAAATACCAGTTATCGACTTAAAATCTTAAATCAAATATATTAATCAACTAAATCTCAATCTCATGTTTAAAAGTTTACTCCTAAAAGGAAGGTTTCTGGGTGTGCTATTATGCTGCCTGATCTCTTCATTGGTAGTTACAGCCCAAACAAAGTACAAGGGGAAGGTTATCGGAAGCGATGACAAATTACCCGTAGTTGGTGCGTCAATACGTATCAAAGGTACTACTACAGGCGCTGTAACAGATGTTAACGGCGAATTTACGCTAAGCCTAAGCCCGGGCAACACACTGGTGGTTTCTTATATCGGTTATCAAACTACCGAAATACAGGTAGGTACTGATGCCAATCTGAGGATCACGCTACAGGCGGGCAATAATGCATTGAACGAAGTTGTTGTTACTGGTTACGGTTCTCAACGTAAAAAGGACATCACCGGTTCGGTAGCTGTTGTTAACGTAACGACGTTAAAGTCGGTACCTGCAGGTAACAGTACTTCCTTGTTACAAGGACAGGCTGCTGGTGTTACCGTTACTAATTCAGGTTCACCAGGCGGAGCTTCCGCGGTTAACATTCGTGGTATCGGTTCAATCTTTAGTACCGCTCCATTGGTAATTATTGATGGTAGCCCAGGTGCAATGGATGATATCAACGTAAACGATATCGAATCAATCCAGGTATTGAAAGATGCGGGTTCTGCATCAATTTACGGTGTGCGTGCTTCTAATGGTGTAATTGTAATAACCACCAAAAAAGGTAAAGCCGGTAAAGCTCAAATCACTTATGATGGCCTTTATGGTACTACAAGACCGCTATCTGACGGATTCAAACTGGCTGATACCAAAACCTACATGCAGGCCGAATTTGAATCATACAGAAATGATGGTAAAATAGGCGGTGGTATTAACGGAAACGTTAACAAGCAATTTGACCCTAAAGGAACAGGTACTTATACCATCCCTGATTTTATTTCACCAGCTGGTGCTCGTATTGGCGATCCGGGTACAACCCTTGCTGATTATACGCTTAATCCTCAAACCGGTGTTGGTAACCAGGTAACTTTGGCAAACAAGCAGGGTACCGATTGGTTCCATGAAGTATTTAAGCCTGCTACCCTGCAATCACACAGTGTTACAGCAAGTGGCGGTAGTGATAAAAGCACTTATTTAATGTCAGTGGCTTATCTTAACCAGCAAGGTACATTGATCGGAACCTTTGAAAAAAGGTACTCTATAAGGGCTAATACCGCTTTTAACATTGCCGACCATGTTCGTGTGGGTGAAAATATATACTTCTTTAACAAGAACAACCCACAGATCAATAACCAAAACGAAGGTAACCCGGTTTCGTACATATATCGTGAACCACCTATAATCCCGGTTTTTGATATTAAAGGTAATTATGCCGGTTCAAGATCACCAGGTTTAAGTAACTCCTCAAACCCTTATGCTATTGTTCAGCGTAACCTGGCTAACAGCAAGCTTAGAGGAAACAACCAGGATTGGGAAGTAATCGGTAATGTTTTTGGCGAGGTTGACTTCCTGAAACACCTAACACTGCGCACTCAATTTGGTGGACGCCTTCAAAATACTTACAACCGCTTCTTTAACCCTACGCCATACGAAAATGCTGAAGGTAATACCGGTGCAAATTCATACACCGAGGTTGCCGGTTACGGATCGTTTTATACCTGGACCAATACGTTGAAGTATAACCAACTATTTGGTAAACATAGCATTAACTTGTTATTAGGTCAGGAAAATACCAGTAATTACACCCGTCAGGTACAAGGTAGCCGGGGTAATTACAGCGCATCGCTTGATCCTGACTATATTAACCTGGATACAGGATCACCTGCTGGTGTGCAAAATACCAATAACAGCGTTAACCGTGCGCTTACTTCCAATACACTGCAATCATACTTTGCTCAGTTAAACTATGCATTTGCAGATAAGTATTTGATAACCGCTACTATCAGACGTGATGGTTCATCATTCTTTGCTCCCGGCCGTCGTTACGGAACGTTCCCTTCAGTAACAGCTGGTTGGAGAGCCTCACAGGAAGATTTCCTGAAAGGTGTAAGCTGGTTGAATGACTTGAAATTCCGTGGTGGTTACGGATCATTAGGATCACTAAGTGGTGTACAAACCCAACCATATAACGCGTTCGATTTATATACTGCAGGCCCGGGTACTCAATATTATGATATTGAAGGAAAAGGTAATACTGCTAACTTAGGTTCTTCACTTACCCAAAAAGGTAATAAAGAAACTACCTGGGAAACAGATAAGGTGTTAAACGTTGGTTTTGACGCGACTATCCTGAACAACTCTCTCGATATTTCATTTGAGTATTACAGAAAAACAGTAACAGGCTTGTTATTCAAATCACAATTGCTTGCTCCTGCGGGTGTTCCAAATCCTCCTTATGTTAATGCCGGTGATTTACGTAACAATGGTTATGATATCAATGTAAACTATCATGGCAGCATCAGCGATTTTAAATATACCTTAGGTATTAATTTTAGCCATTACAGTAACTTAGTTAAAGCATTAAATTCAGGCCAGCCTTATTTAGATGTTAACAGCGGTGGTTCAACCCGCTTGCAAAACTTTGTAAGGTTACAGCCAGGTCAGGCAGTGGGCGAATTTTACGGCTTACAGGTAGATGGCTTATACCAAACTCAGGCCGAGGTTGATGCAGGTCCTAAATATTCAGACGCCAAACCAGGTTTATTTAAAATAAGAGATGTTAACGGCGATGGTAAGATAGATTTGTCTGACCGTACATTTATCGGTAATCCAAACCCTAAATTTACTGGTGGTTTTAACCTGAGCGCAAATTATAAAGGTTTCGATCTGAGTGCATTCCTATATGGCGTGTATGGCAACAAAGTAGTTAACTATGTTAAATACTGGACTAACTTCCCTGCTGTATTTGATGGCAACGTAAGTGCTAACATCATAACAGATTCATGGCATGCAGGTGCTGATAACAGCAATGCTACTATACCAATTTTAACCAGAGCAGCAAGTATAGGTAATACCGGCGCTTTCAACTCGTCATATATTGAAAACGGCTCATACCTGAGGTTAAAATCATTACAAATAGGCTACACCATTCCAGCTGCAAAATTAAACAAGATCGGTATCTCCAAAATCAGGATTTTTGTATTAGGGAACAACTTGTTCACCATTACAAAATACACAGGTTTAGATCCGGAATTACCAAACTCAACACTTAATAATAATGCGGCCGGTGATAACACCAGTTTCGGTATTGACTTTGGTAACTACCCGGCGAACGAAAAGAGATATAGCGTAGGTCTTCAGGCAACGTTTTAATGTTTAATGTTTTTAGCAAAAAAATTATGAAAAAAATACATTTAAAAGTCATAGTTCCCCTGGTCTTAGTGGCGCTATGCTTAGCATATAGTTGTAAAAAGAACCTTTTAGATCAAAACCCCATAGGAAATTTAAGTCCGACTACGCTTTCAAATGCAGCCGGTGTAAATGGGATACTAATAGGTGCCTACTCCTTGTTAGATGGTGTAGGAGGTATTGGCGGTGGTTCAAACGCCTCAGGCTCAAACTGGATGTTTGGTAGCGTTGCCGGTGGTGACGCGTACAAAGGTTCACAGCCATCAGATGGTGGCCAGGATGCTTTGCCGGTTGGAAACTTTACTGCAAATACCTTTAATGTTTACATTCAAAACAGGTATACAGTATTATTTGATGGTGTTGCAAGGTCAAACGACGTATTGCGTACTATACCGTTGGCAAAAGACCTTCCTGCTGATCAGGCAAAAGTATTAGCTGCGGAAGCAAAGTTCTTGCGTGCTTTCTATTACCTGGAGCTAAGGAGAACTTTTGGACAGGTACCTTATGTTGATGAAACAACAACTGATACCAACGTACCTAATACAGCAGAAATTTATCCTAAGATTGAAGCTGATTTTAAAGCCGCTATGGCAGACATGCCTGCCACACAGCTGCAGGCGGGTCGTGCTAATAAATGGGCTGCACAAGCTTATTTAGCAAAAACATACATGTGTGAGCATAAGTTTACCGAAGCCTTACCTATATTGCGCGATTTAATAGCAAACGGTGTTACTACCCGTGGCCAAAAATACGCCCTTAATGAAGTGTTTCAGCAAAACTTTAGCCCTGAGGCTGCGCAGAAAAACAGTGCCGAGTCAGTATTTGCTGCACAAAGTTCTGTAAATGATGGTGCCAATGGTCAAAACGGTAACGCCGGAGATGATTTGAATTTCCCTTATGGCGATGGTGCCCCCGGTGGCTGCTGCGGATGGTTTAACCCATCGCAAACATTGGGTAACTCATTTAAAACAGATGCTAACGGACTGCCATTATTGGATACATACAATACAGTAGGTCAGGATGTGAGCAACGGTGCTACTCCGTGGAGTGGTAATGTTGACCCTCGTTTGGATATTACTGTTGGCCGTCCAAATGTTCCTTATCTTGACTGGGGAAATCCAAAACCAAACTGGATACGTGATGCTACAAATGGTGTTTTTAATCCACGTAAAAACGTTTATTCACTGTCTGAGAGAGGTTCAAACTCAGATGTTACCCCAGGTGTGTGGAACAACGTTCAGCTGGTATCAAACAACATTAACCTGATGCGTTATTCTGATATCTTGTTAATGGCTGCCGAGGTTGAAATTGAGGTGGGAAGCCCTGCTGCTGCTGAAACGGATGTTAATTTAGTTAGGGCCCGTGCTGCTAATGTAAAAGGATGGGTTTACAAAAATTCAACCTATGCTCCGGGATCTTCAACCTATGCTATAAATGCAACTCCCGCTGATAAGTATAAAGTAAGCCCTTATCCTGCCGGTTCATTTGGCGATAAAACTTACGCCCGCAAAGCAGTTAGGTTTGAAAGGAAACTTGAATTTGGTATGGAAGGTATGCGTTTCTTTGATCTGCAACGCTACGATGGTGCTTCGGCAGGCCTTCCTGGTAAATTAACAAGCGATGGTAGCATGGCTGCAGCAATTAATGCTTTCTTTACCTACGATATAAGGATAAATTCACAATTACAAGGAGCTCATTTCTCTCCAAATAAAAATGAATACTATCCAATTCCTGGCTCACAAATAGATTTATCAAAATCATTGGGTGGTAAAGCTATATTGGTACAAAACAATGGTTATTAATTAAAATCTGTTATAAATTTATAAAAGTGTAATTTTAGGTGGAGATATTTATCTCCACCTTTTTTATAGCCTACTGTTTAAATTAATGAAGTACTTACTCCCCTATATTTGCTTGTTTGCATGTGTGTTATCGGCCTGCAAAAAAACAACCCTTTTTGAAAAGATACCGTCTTCGCACTCAGGGGTAACTTTTAGTAATACTATAGTCGAAAACGCAAAGGTAAATCCACTCACCATGCTTAATATTTATAACGGTGGCGGTGTGGGCGTAGGGGATTTTAATAATGATGGCCTGCAGGATATTTATTTTATTGGCAATGCCGTGCCCAATAGGTTATATCTTAACAAGGGCGATATGAAGTTTGAAGATGTAACTACAAAGGCTGGTGTGGGTGGTAAAGGGGGCTGGGGCCGCGGAGTTGCCATTGTTGATATTAACAGTGATGGTTTACCTGATATTTATGTATGTAATACTTTATTAGACGATTCTGTTAAAAGAACAAACTTACTGTATGTTAACCAGGGCGTAGGTAAGGACGGAGTACCCCGTTTTAAAGAAATGGCTAAGGACTATGGTTTAGATATTAATGTTCACTCTACCATGGCATCTTTTTTTGATTATGATAATGATGGCGATCTGGATATGTACCTCACAGTTAACGAGGCTGTAGCAAGCGATAATCAAAGTACATTCAGGCCAATAATAACAGATGGCAGCCACCGCAGTACCGGCAGGCTTTACCGTAATGACTGGGATCAGAGATTAAAACATGCCGTATTCACGAATGTATCAAAACAGGCAGGCATCACTATTGAAGGATATGGCCATGCCGCCAGCATTGTTGATATCAACAAAGATGGCTGGAAAGATATTTATGTAACCAATGATTTTTTGCCAAGCAATATATTGTACATCAACAATCACGATGGTACTTTTACTGATAGGGCACAGGAGTATTTTAAGCATACCGCATTTAGTTCAATGGGGCAGGATTTTGAAGATGTGAATAATGACGGACTGGCTGATGTATTTGAGGTGGATATGAATCCCGAGGATAATTACCGGAAAAAAATGTTCATGCCATCAAATAATTATCAGATCTATCAAAACTTTGATCGCTATAAATACCAATATCAATACACACGCAATACTTTACAAATTAACCAGGGGCCGCGCCTGGGGCAAAACGATTCCATCGGCGACCCAACCTTTAGCGAAACCGCTTTTTTAAGTGGTGTAGGTCAAACTGATTGGAGTTGGGGCCCAATGATCACCGATTTTGATAATGACGGATATCGCGATATTATAATAACCAATGGCTATCCGCGCGATGTAACCGATCATGATTTTATTATGTTCAGGCAACAAGCTTATTCGGTGGCATCAACACAACAGGTGCTTGATCAGATACCTATTGTAAAAATACCTAATTATGCATTTAAAAATACCAATGGGTTACAGTTTGAAGATGTAACTAAAACCTGGGGACTTGGTATTCCATCGTTTTCAAATGGTGCTGCTTATGCCGATCTTGACAATGATGGTACTATGGACATGATCATCAACAATATTGATGATGAAGCATTTATATACAAAAATACCGCAAGGGAAAAGAATAAGAACAATAATAATTATTTACATATACAATTTCATGGCAACGGGCAAAATCTTGATGGTATTGGTGCCTGGGCCAATATTTATTATGACCATGGCAAACAGCAGGTGTATGAAAATACACCTTACCGGGGGTATTTATCATCCATACAAAATATAGCACATTTTGGGTTGGGCAAAGTAACCAGCCTCGATTCGGTGGTGATCAGGTGGGACAATGGGAAGAAACAGACCCTGCGCAATGTAAAAGCTAATCAAACCCTTAAAGTAAACATTGCCGATGCTAAGGAGAACTATAATTTTACTCAGCCTGTAATTAACAAGGCGTCATTGTTTAGGGAGATAACAAGATCGGCAGGCATTACCTATAAACATCAGGATAGGGATTATGTTGATTTTAACATTCAAAAACTAATACCTCATAAATTATCAGAATATGCCCCGGCCATAGCTGTTGGCGATGTTGATGGCAATGGCTTTGATGATATGGTAATTGGCGGTACAACCCAATATCCTGCTCAGGTATTATTGCAGCAGGCAAGTGGTAAATTTATACAACGCGACCTGTTACCACAGGCACATGAAGTTCCGTTAACCGCCAACGCGGCCTCGGCGCATAATGACTATCTGGCGCCCAAGGTAAGGGTTAAAGATGAGGGGATATTATTGTTTGATGCCGATGGCGATGGCCACCCGGACCTGTATATAGCCAGCGGCGGATTTGAAAGTGAACCAGGATCGTCAAATTACCAGGACAGGCTGTATATAAATGACGGTAAAGGCAACTTTAAACTACAACCAGATGCCTTGCCTAAAAACCTCACCAGTAAATTATGTGTTAAGGCTGCAGATTTTAACCGGGATGGTAAGCTTGACTTGTTTGTTTCAGGTCGTGTTGACCCCTGGAATTATCCTAAACCGGTTTCGAGCTTTGTTTTACGTAATGACAGTAAAAACGGGGTAATTAAGTTTACCGATGTGTCGGCAACTGCGGCTAAAGCGTTAAAAGATGTTGGCCTGGTGTGTGATGCCACATTTACTGATTTTAATAATGATGGCTGGCCCGATCTGATACTTACCGGCGAGTGGATGCCTATCACTTTTCTTGAAAATGATAAAGGCACCTTTAAAAACGTGACCAATAATACCGGCGTTGAAAATAAGCTGGGCTGGTGGAATACCATTGCCGCCGGCGATTTTGACCATGATGGCGATATTGATTATATAGTTGGTAATACAGGCTTGAACACTTTTTACAAAGCCACAGAACAGTATCCGATATATATTACCGCTAAAGATTTTGATAATAATGGCAGTTATGATGCTTTCCCCTCGGTTTTCCTCAAAGATCAGGAGGGAGTGATGCAGGAATTTCCGGCCCAGGGACGTGATGATATCATAAAACAAATGATCAGTATGCGCGTCAGATATCAGAATTACAAATCATTTGCTATAGCAACAATGGACTCCGTAATAACCCCGGAAATGCGTAAAGGGGCAGTAAGATTAAAGGCAAATTACCTGCAATCCTGTTATCTGCGTAATGATGGCAATGGTAAGTTTACCGCTATACCCTTACCTGTTGAAGCACAGGTATCTGAGCTATGCGGCATTACTGTTGATGATTTTGATGGCGATGGCAACCTTGATGTGGCCATAAACGGTAATGATTATGGTACCGAGGTTACAACCGGCCGTTACGATGCTTTTAATGGTTTAATACTTAAAGGCGATGGCAAAGGCGGATTTAAACCACTGAGCTTGTTACAAGGGGGGCTTTACATCCCGGGTAATGGAAAGGCTTTGGTTAAATTAAAAGGCGCAAAAGGTAATTATCTGTTGGCTGCTACCCAAAACAGGGATGCAATGAAATTATTTGAATTAAAAAGACAGATTAAAACAGTCAATCTGCAACCGCTGGATGCCTATGCTACTATAAAATATAAAAATGGTAAAACAACCAGGCAGGAATTTTATAATGGTAGTTCTTTCTTGTCACAGTCGGGCAGATTTTTTAATATTGAAAACAATATGGCATCAGTAACCATAACTGATAGCTATGGCCACCAAAGAAATATACAGCTTAATTAATCATTTGATATATGAGATGCTTTAAAATATTTATAGCCGTTGCGGGTATTTTTTTGATTTTTAGTTGCGGGCATAAAAAAAAGGCAGCTTTAATGAATGATGCCGATGTGATACACCAAAATATTGACCAGTTAACCCAGGTAATTATATATGATGTGTTTACGCCGCCCGTAGCCGCCCGTATTTATGGTTACACCGCATTGGCAGCCTATGAAGCGGTACGTTATGCCAACCCTGATTATAATTCAATTACAGCGCAGTTGAAGGGGTTTGGTGAGCCACCCAAGCCACAAAAAAACAAAACTTATAATTATACCCTGGCAGCTACCAAAGCATTTTTTACAGTAGCCCATAAGATCACCTTTTCGGTTGATACACTTAAAAAGTACGAAGACAAGGTATTTGCCAGTTACAAGGATAATCTCGACGATTCAACCTATGCGCGTTCTGTTGCGTTTGGTGAACAAATTGGCAAATATGTATTAAAACGCAGCGCTACGGATAATTATCCCCAAACGCGTGGCAAACCTCGTTTTTTGGGTAACGACGGCCCTGGGCAATGGCATCCTACACCACCCGATTATTTGGATGGTGTGGAATTTTGTTGGGGCACCATGCATACTTTTGCTGTTGATACTTCAACTAATTTTCCGCTGCCCCCTCCGCCACCTTTCAGCGAAGATAAGAACAGCGCCTATTTTAAGCAAAATGTAGAAGTTTATGAGCAGAGTAAAAACCTTACCCAGGAGCAAAAGGATATCGCGCGGTTTTGGGATGATAACCCTTTTGTAATTCAGCACAACGGACACATGATGTTTGCCAATAAAAAAATTACACCTGGCGGTCACTGGATAGGTATTACAGCTATTGCCTGTAAACAAACTCATGCCGATGTGGTAAAAACCGCTCAGGCTTATGCCCTTACATCAATAGCGCTTTTTGATGCATTTATTTGCGGCTGGCAGGTAAAATACGATCTGAATTATATAAGACCGGTAACAGTTATTAATGATAAAATTGACCACGACTGGCTGCCTATGCTGCAAACCCCGCCTTTTCCTGAGTATCCAAGCGGGCATAGCGACATCAGCGGTGCGTCGGCTGTTGTACTAACCCATTTGTTTGGCGATAACTTTGCTTACCAGGATACCAGCGATTTGCGGTACATAGGTATGCAACGCCATTTCGATTCTTTTTTAAAGGCATCAGACGAAACCTCCATCAGCAGGTTTTATGGCGGTATTCATTATCGCAACAGTGTTGATCAGGGAGCAGTGCAGGGTCGTCAAGTGGGCGAATACATTTGGAAAAAACTAAAACTAAAGAAATAACAGGCTTTCTATCCTTATGAGTTTTAAGAAGAATTACTTAATTACATCTTATCTATTACTGTTCACCGTGTTATTATCGGGCATAACGCTCATGAACGGTTGTAAACGAAAAACCAGTGAACCCTATAAATTAACCGGTAATGTTTTGGTTGACGGACAAAATCTTGCACAGTTAAAGTGTACGCGCTGCCATGCTCTTGTACCGGTAAATGCCCTGAGTAAAGATGTTTGGGAAAGGCATGTGCTGCCCTACATGGCCAGTTATATGCATATATCACTTTACGGACCTACTTATTTTAAAAGAAATGTGGCTGATACTACCGGTGCAACCTTACAAGAGTGGCTCACCATAGTTGAATATTATAAAAAAGCCGCTCCGGATACCATCGTGGCAGCCAAAAAGCCCACCCCTTTGTTGGCTGATTGGGCCGGATTTACCTTAAAAAAACCAGCGCCAGTAAACTATACAAGTTTTACCACCATGGTGGCAGTTAATCCGTATACACATAAGCTATATAGTGCCGACTTTACGAATGCGAAACTGCTGGGCTGGGATAGTAATTTAAAGCCAGATTCATTGGGTACCTTACCATCGCCAGCAATAAATGTGGGTTTTGCCAAAGATACTGCCGGTAATAATGCGGGATACTTTTCATGTGTTGGCCGTTTGGAGCTTGCTGATTTTCCTAATGGCAAAGTGGTAAAAGTTAACCTTGATGCCAAAGAGTTAAATAACGACCAAACATTTGTGGCATCTGATTTGCCACGGCCGCAGCAAACCGTATTTGCCGATTTTAATAAAGATGGCCTTGCCGATATGGTGGTTTGCGGGCAGGGTAAACTTAAAGGCGGGGTTTTCCTGCTAAAACAAAATCGTGATCATTCGTATACACAGGAAACTATTTTTAATAAACCAGGTGCAGTACAAGCCGTAACCGGCGATTTTAATAAAGATGGCTGGCCCGATGTAATGGTGTTGATAGGCAGTGCCGATGAAGGCCTGTGGCAATTTTTAAACGATCACAATGGTGGTTTTACCACAAAGAACCTGTTACGTTTCCCGCCGGTATACGGATCTACCAGTTTTCAGCTGGCTGATATGGACCATGATGGTAATCCCGATCTGATATATACCTGTGGTTATAATTATAAAGACTCTCGAAGGATAAAACCTTATCATGGCTTATACATTTATACCAATACCGGCAATTGGAACTTTAAACAACGTTGGTTTTATCCAATTAACGGCTGTACAAAAGCTGTAGCTGTTGATTTTGATGGCGACGGCGATCTGGATATTGCTACAATAGCCTTTTTTGCCGATATGAAGAATACCCCGGAAGAGGAGTTTATTTATTTTGAACAGAACAACCCCTTTGATTTTAAGCCACATGCCATTCCAGTAAGCCAGTATGGCCGTTGGATGTGCATGGATGTAGCCGATCAGAACAATGATGGTAAGCCTGACATTATATTAGGCAATTATTCCAGCGGTTTTATGTTCATACCTGGTTTTAAACCAACATGGGATAAAAGCTTGCCTTTAATAGTGCTCGAAAATCATATCAAAAAATAAATATAAAAGCTGCACCCTGCTGTGTTTGCAAAATGGAAATGTGTACATGATTAAAAACTACAGGTTGCCGGTAAATAAGTTAGGCATATTAATGGTTTTGACGCTTGCAGTTGCCACACTGAACAGTTGCGGTAATAAAAGTAATACCATAAGTAATGAAGAATATTTAGCCCAGGGTAAAAAATTGGCAGCCGTGCATTGTTCAAGCTGCCATCAACTACCTGATCCGTCATTGCTGGATAGTTATACCTGGGAAACAGGCGTTATGCCGGCAATGGCTCCCAAATTTGGATTTAAGAGTTTTATGGGTAGTTACCTGGTATCGTCAACAACAACCATATCTAAAAATGATTGGTATAAGATTTTAACCTGGTATAAAACGGTATCTCCTAAAAAACTGCTTATGCCCAAACCTAATGCTGTAAAGGATTGGGCCATATTCAGCCTTAAACAACCCCAACATGTTGATCATAAAGGGCTGCAGGCTATGACAAGCATGGTTGCTTATAACCCCAACGATAATTATATTTATACCGGTGATGTAGGCAGTAAACTATACAAATGGAACAGCAACTTGCAGCCTGCATTGGTTAAGCAACTTCGCTCACCCGTTACCGATGCCGTTTTTTTTAAAACCGGATCTGAGCCTAATGGCGCTGTTTTAACCTGCGTAGGAATATTACCACCCAATGAAGAGCTTAAGGGCCAATTGATAAATATTAGCTTGAGCAGCAAATCAACAAACAACAACACCAAAGTAATTACAGATAGCCTGCCGCGCCCGGTAAAAAGTACCTACGCCGATTTTAACAAGGATGGCCTGATGGACTATGTATCTTGCGGCTTTGGGCATAATCAGGGGGGCTTATACCTGGTGCAGCAGCAAGCCAATCATCAGTTTAAACGAAAAGTAATAAGGGCCATACCTGGTGCCACCCAGGTATACACCGGCGATTTTAACCACGATGGCTGGCCGGATATTGCCTGCTTATTTGCCCAGGCCGATGAAGGGGTTTGGCTGTTTTTAAATGATAAAAAAGGCGGTTTTAGCACTCAAAACCTGCTTCGCTTTCCATCAGTATATGGTTCAAGCAGTTTTCAGTTAATTGATATTAACCACGATGGCCAGTTGGATATTTTATATACCTGCGGAGATAATAATGATTTTTCGCCAGTGCTTAAGCCTTATCATGGGGTATATATTTTTACAAACCAGGGTAACTGGAAATTTAAACAAACCTATTTTTATCATATTAATGGCTGCTCAAAAGCTGTAGCTACCGATTTTGATCATGATGGCGATCTGGATATAGCCGTTATCGCCTTCTTCCCTGATTTTAAATATCATCCTGAAGAAGGCTTTACTTATCATGAACAAACCAGCCCCGGTAAGTTTAAAGTTCATGAGATCCCCATTAGCAGGTATGGCCGCTGGATATCAATGGATGTGAACGACATTGACCATGATGGTAATATGGATATTATCCTGGGTAATTTTTCGGCAGGGGCAAAGGGGCTTATGATCCAAAAAGATGTTGAACCCAACTGGGATCTGTACGAACCCTTGATCATGCTTCACAATACCCTAAAAAAGAGGCTGTAAAAGCGCATTAAGCAGCAATAGTATAATGAAATGATAAATAAGTACATTATTAACTTGCTGTAGGTTAGTTAGTTTTGGGTTGTTATTTATTGCTCTTGAGCCACCGCAAGCATCCTGCATTTTTATGCTGATCAATCGCTTACGGTGGGCATATTTCTAAAACTATTTTTGATGAAAAAAACTATTCATGCTGCTTTAGGTGTTTTTGCCATATGCATACTGCCTGCTGGTGTATTTGCACAATCGGTACCGGTAAAACAGGTTAAGTTAAGTAATTTCGATCTGCAATCCTCTGCACTGATTAGTGCTGCCGGGGCCGAACTATCAACCACACAATACCATTCGCCGGTTTATTGGTTCCCGGTAAAAGTTCCCTCAACAGTGCTTACCGGTTTGGTAGCTAATCATATTTATCCCGATCCATATCAGGGTTTAAATAATATGCTGATCCCCGATGCATCTGATCAGTTTAACAAGGAGTACAACCTGGAGCAGTACAGTCATTTGCCCAATGACCCTAATCCCTGGAAAAAACCATACTGGTACCGTACAACATTCAAAGTACCAGCCGGCGATAAAGGCCGTAGCTTTCAACTCATATTTAAGGGTATAAATTATCGCGCTGCTGTTTGGCTCAACGGAAAGCAGATTGCCGATAGTACCCAAATGGCAGGCATGTTTGCCGAGCACAACCTTGATGTTAGCGGCGCTATTAACGCCGGCGGGGATAACGCGCTGGCCGTAAAAATATATCCCCTCGATTATCCGGGTTATCCAGCAAAAGAACAATTAAAAGCTTTAGGTCCGTTTTATGAAAACGGCGGTCCAACGGGTGATATTGGTAAAAACGTTACCATGCTTTGCTTAGCCGGTTGGGATTGGATACCACCCGTGCGCGACCGTAACATGGGTATTTGGCAACCTGTTTTTTTGCGTACAACAGGCGCCGTAACTATAGGCAGGCCAAAGCTGGTAACCAATTTACCTAACCTGCCCGATACCAGTATAGCCAAACTATCCTTAAACCTAACGCTATCAAACAATACTCCGACTGCAAGTAATGGTAAGCTCAGCATCAGCATAAAACCGGAGAACTTTGCCGGGCTGCCTGTTCAGTTTACCCAGGCTATTGCGGTAGCTGCAAATTCGGCTAAAGCGGTAGAGTTAAACGCGGATAAGATTAGCCAGCTGTTAATTAAGCAGCCTAAGCTATGGTGGCCAAATGGTTATGGCAGGGCAAACCTTTACCGCATCAGTTTGCAATATGCCGATGGTAAGGGTATTAGTGATGATACTACTTTTGTTTTCGGCATTCGCACGGTGTCGTCAAAGGCAACTGATGTAAACAGTTTTGTTCGCCGTGATTTTTATGTAAATGGTAAACGGGTGCACCTGGTAGGCGGCGCCTGGGTACCCGATATGTTGGTAAACCGCGATTCGGCCCGTTATGATTATGAACTGCACCTTTGTCGTAATGCCAACGTGAACCTGGTACGCATTTGGGGTGGGGGAATTACACCACCCGATGCTTTTTGGAATGCCGCCGACAAATATGGGCAAATGGTATGGTCGGACTTCTGGATCACCGGCGATACACAGGGAGAGTTTAAAGGCTCACCCGATTGGCCGCTGGAAGGAAATGTATTTATAAAAAACATAGAAAGTACCATTTACCGTGTCCGTAACCATCCCAGCTTGTTGGTGTGGACAGGGGGTAATGAAGGGCATGCCCGAAAGGAATTATATGATGTGATGCGTAATGATATCATCACACTGGATGGTACAAGACCGTTCATCCCAAGTTCATCCGGTTTTGCCAAATTGCCTGCAGGTTGGAAAGGCTCATGGCCCGATGATATGCCATCTGGTGTTTACAGCGGCGGCCCTTATGAGTGGAAAGATCCCAAAGATTACTATAAGCTGGCTAATGCAGGCAAAGATTGGGTGTTTAAAGATGAAACCGGACTGCCATCGCAGCCGCCCTATACCACCTTGCCTAAAATAATACCCAACCTGGTTTGGGATACCACACTGCCCTTCCCCCTTAACAATACCTGGGGATACCATGATGCAGCTACCGGCGCGGGTAAGTATGATAAATATTATGACGAAATGGTAAAAAGGTATGGCAAGCCAAACAGCATCGTCAATTTTTCGGACAAGATGCAGCTCATGAACGCCATAGGCTACCAGGGCATTTTTGAGGCCGATGGGCATAAACTTAATGAAACAGGTGGCGTAATGCTCTGGAAACTTAACGCGGCCCTGCCCAGCGTAATATGGCAAATATATGACTGGTACCTGGAACCTAATGCGGGTTACTATGCCATGCAAAATGCCTGTGAACCTGTACATATCCAGTATAACTATGATAACTCATCCGTAGCTATTATTAACCGTACGCACCATGCCACCGGTAGCCTCATTGCTACTGCCGATGTTTTTGATATCAACAGTAAACTGATCAAATCAGCAAAAGCTGAACATGTGGGCCTGGTTACAACCGGCACACAGGAAGTTATTCAGTTAAAAGATATACTGACGGGTACACAGGGTGTTAGTTTTGTGGTGCTTAACCTGAAAAATGGAGCCGGCAAAACAGTGTCGCACAATGTTTACTGGCTATCGGCCAATGACGATTTTACATCATTAAATGATATGAAACACGCGCAGGTGCAGGCTAAGGTCTTAAAAACAGAGAAAGGTACAAGCGAAAACAAGTGGACCATTCAATTTACCAATAACTCCGGCCAACTGGCATTTTTTGTTCGCCCGCAACTCATGAGGAACACTGAAGAGGTAATGCCAAGCTACTGGACGGGTAATTATTTTTCACTGGCTCCGCACGAAAGTACAATCGTATCGGTAAGTGCGCCAGTGGCCAAATTAGGCAACCAAACACCAACTGTGCTATTAGAAGGCTGGAACCTGGATAAACAAGTAATTATATTGCCGGCTAAGTAAAACTGCGATTAAGATTATAAAAGAAGACTTACGAAGTTTTTAAAACTTCGTAAGTCTACACATCCTCGTATTTTAGCTGCGCGATTTTACACTGCCCGGTATAACAAAAATTATCTCCACATCCGTCAACACAAAACCTAACTTTACTTTGTAAAATAAAATGCTATGAACACTGCCGATATATTGATAATAGGGGCTGGCGCGGCGGGGTTGACGGCTGCGTATGAATTGGCTAATGCAGGTAAAAAAGTAATTGTACTGGAGGCACAGGATCGTATTGGCGGCCGTATACATACGCATCATGAAGGTGCATCTTCAAAACATATAGAGCTGGGTGCCGAGTTTGTACATGGCGATCTGCCTGTTACACTTGGCTTGTTGAACGAAGCAGGTATTAAATACAACCCGGCATCAGCATCAATGTACAGGTATGATCAGGGCAAATTTACCACCAACGAATATTTTATTGAACATTGGGACCTGTTGATAGATAAGCTAAACAAATTGAAGCAGGATACAAATATCAACGGATTTATGCTAAAAGAATTTCCCGGCGATAAATACAAAGAATTGAGGGCATCTGTAAGACAATTTGTATCTGGCTATGATACCGCCGACCCCCAAAAAGCCAGTTGCTTTGCCCTGCGCAAGGAATGGCAAAACGAGGATGAAAATGCCCAGCACCGCATTGAGGGTGGATATTGCAGATTGATGAACTACCTGGCAAACGAATGCAAAGTCAATGGCGGCGAAATATATTTAAACGCCATTGCAAAAGATATTTACTGGGAACCGGATAAGGTTAATGTTATTACAGCCGATGGTATAACGTATCACGCGGGGAAAATAATACTGGCTATGCCGCTTGGGGTTTTACAGGCAGGAGGCGGGGAAAAGGGCGGCATAACATTTCATCCGCCAATTAAAACGCATCAGGAAGCCATACAACAAATGGGTTTTGGCGCTGTGATAAAAATAGTGCTGGAGTTTGATGAAGCTTTTTGGGAAAATAAGCAAACTGAAGCAATGGCGGGTAAAAGCCTTAAAAGTATGGGTTACCTGTTCTCGGAGGAAGATATACCTACCTGGTGGACACAATTTCCTAATCGCTCAACCATATTTACCGGTTGGATTGGTGGCCCGGATGCCGAAGCTAAAAAAGATCTGAGTGATGATGAAATATTGGTGCAGGGTCTGCAGTCGGTTGCCAATATCTTTAAATTTAGTATAGATGCGCTGAAAGTGCGAATTAAATCATGGCATGTGGTTAACTGGACAGCCAAATCCTTCAGCCGCGGTTCTTATGCTTATGATACGGTGGATGCCCCCAGCGCCCGCGGAATACTTAATACTCCGGTTGATAACACCATATTTTTCACAGGAGAATATCTTTATGAAGGCGCTGCGATGGGTACGGTTGAAGCAGCTTTAACCAGTGGAAAAAATGTGGCTAAATTACTTATCAATAGTTGTACTTAGACTTTATTTCATTCATGACAACATCATGAGGTGTTGTTCTTCCGTGTTTAATGTCTTCTAATCCTTCTTTAATCGCTTGTTGAAGAGCTATTTCATTTTTTAGATCGGCAAGGGCACTTTGAAGTTTTTCCACTTCGTTTAGTTCCAGATTGGGTAAAGAACCTATGATATCTTCTATCGATAATTTTACTTGTACAGTAAGCATAATCAAATTTAACTAATTTATCAGTAACAAACAGACTGATATTATGGCTTCCAGTGATTTCCTGATACGATGATCATATCCAGCATCTTAATGCTGTTATCATAATAATCATAATCCTTAAGCTTAAAAGCCACCAGGTAATCCCATAGTTTATTGAGCCAGGGCTGGTTACTTTTGTCAACCATTGCCGATACGGTGAAGGGGGCTATAAAGCTCAGCGCTTCAAAATATCTGCCTTTAATATCATTACCGGCCAGTGTGTATCCCGCCGAAATATTGTCCGGATTGCCATCAGTAGTTTCGCGGATCCAGCGGTTTATTTTATCAACCATCACTTTTGCGCGCTTATCACCATATAGTAAATAATCGCTTGCTATACGCCAGGGCACACGACAGGCATTGTAATTATAATAACCATCATAAGGCGATTCCAGGTAATTGGGCTGTGCTGGTCGTGGGTTTTTATTGATGCCCCTGATAAAGTCGGATATTATACCTGCGTCTGGACTATATTTATTTTGCATCAGGCTAAAAAGCTGGTAATTGCTGTTGATCGTTTTTTGCCATTTTCCGTTTTGTAAAACATTTTCAAAAGCCTTAAAATGGGCGGGCATAAAGTCTGACGAGCGCATGTCAAAATAATCTTTGCTATCATGCTCAATGGCATCACTTAGCAAAACAGCGTATGTTTTAGGGTTTATTTCATGCTGCATGATGGCGGCAATCATATTGAGAGCTTCCTGCAGGTAATTGATACTGCCCTTATTGTCCCATTGCTTAGCGGCCAGCAACAGCGAGTAAGCAATATCCATATCACCATCGGTAGCGGTGCTGCGGTCAAGATCCTTGCAGTTTTTACCTTGCGCCCATGCCATTAGGTAGGGGGATGTTTTAGCCGGATGTGCTTTGTAATAATTGTACAGACCATCAAAAGTAGTTTTGGCGGCCTTATCATAACCGGCCATTAGTACCGTGATCATCATACCATAACCCTGACCTTCAGAAACGCATTCCTTGCCTTTTTTTTCAAACCAAATGTAGTATTGCTCCTTATTACAACCGGGCTTTACATAGCGTGTTTTCCATTGGTCATAAAAAGTACACACCTGTTTATCCAGTTGCTGTTGCGGCAAATGACTGGGTTTTATAGCGCCGGCGGCATATATACTATGCTGTGGAAACGGCTTTAACGCCACTTGTGCATTAACCTGCCCGCTTATAAAAAGCAAAAGCAGCAGGTAATTAAACCACTTGTAGTTCCCGTAGTTCTTCAAAGCTTTCCTGCTCCATGCACATTTGATTTTCAGCAAAATACAATTTAAGGCATGATAAAAAATTTTGTATAACTGGCGTATCCTTACAGGTTGCTGCATACCATGTTCTTTTGGCAACGCTATGGTGCAGGGGTTTGGCTACAATATTCCTGTTAGCCAGGTATGGTCTTACAATCCAGTCGGCCATTACGCTTATACCCAGTCCGGCATTCACCATTTCAATAGTGGCATCGGTATAATGTATGCGATTTAGTGTTTTAGGTTTTACGTGCTGTTCCTGTATCAGGGTTTCAATAAGCGGTGTATCCTGGTAGGAGGGGTCATAAAGAGCCAATATCAGGTCCTGGTCCCTAAAATCGCAAATGTCTATCACCTCTTTTTGAGCAAGCGGATGATCTGCCGGAAGAATGGCATTCAGTCTGTCTTCAAAAATTGGTTCATAATTTATTTTTGTATTTACCATTTGGGTGCGCACTATACCCAGGTCAAGGTCGCCGCGCATCAGGTATTCCAGCGGGCGGCGGGTGGCGTCAGATACGATGTTGATATTAATATCGGGCCATTGGCTTTTAAAGGTTTTAATTACCCCGGGCAACCAGTGGTAGGCGGTATAACATTGCATGCTGATATTGAGTTTACCAGTTTTGCCGTTCTTATAATTATTAATATCTTCTTCCATGCCTCTGATCTCAGCAATTATTTTTTCAGAACTCCGCAAAAAACGGTAACCAATCTCAGACAAATGTAATTTTTTACCCTGGCGATGAAAAACTTCGATATCTAACTCCTTTTCAAGCTCCTTTAACTGGTGACTAAGGGCCGATTGTGTAAGGTGCAGTGCCGTAGCTGCTTTAGTTAATGTTCCTTCTTTTGATATGGTATCAACCAAACGAAAATGATGAAGAGCTATATTCATTATTAGTTTTGCTAATGATTGTAACAAATTTAATTCATTTTTTTCATAATGTAAAATACTGATACCTTTGCTGTGTACAAAATACACAATATGTTTAATCTACCTTCAAAACAATTACTTCTGTTTGTAGGTGTTTTTTCTGTCTTCCATGCTCAGGCTCAGCAAAAAGTTTTAAATATCAAAGATGCTGAACAAATGGCACTCGCTAATTACGGTACCATCAAATCCAAAGCAAATCAGCTAAATGCTGCTAAGGCAAACTTAAAAGAAACACGCACAGAATATTTACCCGATGTAAGTATTTCGGCCCAGCAGGATTACGGAACTGCCAACGGCCAAAACGGGCCTTTGTATGGCTATCATGGTTTATCTGTGGCCTCGTCGGGCCCTACATTGCCCAAGCAAAACTGGAACGCGGCATTTGGTTCGCTATATCTCAGCAATGTAAGCTGGGATTTTTTTAGTTTTGGAAAGTCTGTTGAAAAGGTTAAAGTACAGCGCTCCATAGTTTCGCTTAATGAAACCGACCTGATACAGGAACAATTTCAACATGAAGTGAGAGTGGCAAGCACTTATCTTAATTTATTGGCCGCCCAGCAGCTGGCAAAAGCTCAGCAGGACAACCTTAACCGTGCCATTGACTTGCAAAAAGTGGTAGTAGCACGTGTTAAAAATGGCTTAAACCCCGGGGTTGATTCGTCACTGGCTAATGCCGAGGTATCAAATGCTAAAATTTCTTTAACCAACACTTTACAAACGGTACAGGATCAGAGCAATCAATTGTCAATTTTCCTGGGCATCCCGTCGCAGGATTTTGTGCTTGATAGTGCTTTTATCACTAAACTGCCTGGTAACCTTGGTACACAAAGCACCGTGCAATTAGGCGATCACCCGGAACTACGGTTTTTAAAGAACCGCATAGGTGTGAGCGATCAGCAGGCTAAGTATTTAAAAACATTTGCTCTTCCTACATTCAGCCTGTTTGGTGTTTACCAGGGCAGGGGATCGGGCTTTAACTCTGATTATAGTACCAATTTAAACAGCTACAGCAGCAGCTACGGTGCCGGTGCCAACCCAACCCGGTATAATTACCTGTTTGGTGTGGCCATGGTCTGGAACCTGACTAATCCGTTCAGGGTGCATTACCAGGTGCAATCGCAGAAGTATACTTCAGAGCAATTTAAAAATGATTATGACCTTGTTGAGCAACGCCTGGAAGCACAGGAGATACTGGCTGAAACCCGCATAGGAAATGCTTTAAAAAATTATCATGAAGTACCGGTTGAAGTTTCGGCTGCAAGTGATGCGTATAAGCAAAAGTACACCCTGTATAAAAACGGCCTGGCCAATATAGTTGATTTTACGCAGGCTCTTTTTACTTTGAACCGGGCCGAGGTTGACCGCTATATAGCTTTAAATAATGTATGGCAGGCTTTACTGTTCAAGTCGGCTGCCACCGGCGATTTTGGCATATTCATCAATAATTTTTAATAACAGATTATACATACATAATGGGAATGATAAAAGGGGCGCTTCAAAAACCAATTACCATATTGGTTATAGTAGCCGGACTGTTTTTTTTCGGGATCAACGCGGTACGTACTATCAAGATAGATATCTTTCCTGATCTTAATTTACCGGTTATCTATGTATCCCATCCATACGGAGGTTTTACCCCAAACCAGATGGAAGCATACTTCGGTAAGCAATACGTTAACTTACTGTTATTTGTTTCAGGTGTTAAAAGTATCGAAACCAAGAACATTCAAGGGTTAACATTAATAAAAGTTACTTTTTACGAAGGTACTAACATGGCCCAGGCCGCGGCCGAGGTCACGAGTTACACCAACAGGGCCCAGGCCGCGTTCCCGCCGGGATCACAGCCACCATTTATTTTACGTTTTGATGCTTCAACCCTGCCGGTAGGTCAGTTGGTATTGAGCAGCCCTAAACGTAATAACAACGAATTGCTTGATTATGCGCTGGTATACGTGCGTTCGTCATTTACATCTATTCCGGGTTTGGTTGCACCGGCACCTTTTGGAGGTAACCAGCGTACAGTAGTAATTAAGGTTGATCCGGGTTTGCTGCGTTCGCATAACTTAACACCCGACCAGATCGTTGCGGCCTTACGCGAAAATAACCTGAACACCCCTGCAGGTAACGTACGCGTAGGTGATTATAATTACCTGGCGCCAACAAACACCACTATTAAAAAGATCTCGGATTTTGGCGATATCCCTTTATATAAAAACGGTATCCAAACCGTGTTTTTACATGATGTGGCCACTGTTGAGGATGGCGCCGATATTACCCAAGGTTACGCCTTGATAAACGGTAAACGTTCGGTTTATCTGCCAATTACCAAATCGGCCACGGCGTCAACATGGGATGTGGTTCAAAACCTCAAAAAAGCACTCCCTCGGTTCCAGGCTTTATTACCTGATGACGTGAAGCTGTCGTTTGTGTTTGACCAATCAGTTTACGTTATAAACGCGGTAAAAAGTTTGGCCGAAGAGGGAGCCATTGGAGCGGTACTTACCGGACTGATGGTATTACTTTTCCTGGGCGACAGGCGCGGGGCATTAATTGTAATATTAACTATCCCAACCTGTATCATATCAGCCATATTTTTCCTGTCGCTTTTCCATCAAACTATCAATATCATGACTTTGAGCGGGCTTTCGCTGGCTATTGGTATTTTGGTTGATGAATCGACGGTAACTATCGAGAATATTCACCAGCATTTTGATATGGGTAAACCCAAGGCTTTGGCTATATGGGATGCCTGTAAGGAGATAGCTTTTCCTAAATTGTTGATCCTGTTTTGTATCCTGGCGGTGTTTGCGCCGGCCTTTACCATGACCGGCATACCGGGAGCGTTGTTCCTGCCACTGGCTTTGGCTATTGGTTTCTCCATGATCATATCCTATTTCCTGGCTCAAACCTTTGTGCCCATCATGGCCAACTGGATCATGGTGAACAAACATGAGGATCACAGTCACGCAGATGGTTTTGCTTTAGAAGACGAAGGCGAACCCTGGGAGCAAAAAGAAAAAGCCATGAAGAGGGCGCTTGAACATACCGGAGGCAAAGTAACCCGCTTTGACAGGTTCAGGGATGGTTTTATGCGCTTAATGGACCGTATGTTGCCTAAAAGAAAACTTTTGGTAACGGTTTATGTAATTGGTGCATTTGGATTAGCCTTTTTACTGTTCAATATCATAGGACGCGATGTATTGCCTAAAGTTAACTCAGGTACTTTCCAGGTTCGCTTACGTGCGCCGGATGGAACACGTTTGGAACGTACCGAAGTAATTGCAGTGAAAGCCCAGCATATATTGGGAGAGATTGTGGGTAAAAATCATATTGCCATAACCTCAACTATGGTTGGTTCGCATCCAGCTTCGTTTTCAACCAATCCAATTTACTTGTTCATGGCTGGTCCGCAGGAAGCCGTAATGCAGATCAGTTTAACCGAAGATTATAAAGTAAAGAACCTGGATGACCTGAAAGAACGTTTCAGGAATGCGATACACAAACAGTTGCCGGGTATAAAACTTTCTTTTGAACCAATAGAGTTAACCGATAAAATTTTAAGCCAGGGATCACCAACACCTATTGAAATTGCCTTATCCGGCAAAAACAAGGTGCAGAACCAGGAGTACGCCTTTAAAGTATTGGATAAACTAAAAAAGATAGATTATTTGCGTGATGCGCAGATAGGCCAGTCATTTAATTATCCATCTATCGATATTAATATTGACAGGCAAAGGGCTGCACAGCTGGGTGTAGGGGTAAATGATATTTCACGTTCGCTTATTGCTTCTACGTCGTCATCAAGATATACCGAAAAAAATGTGTGGCTTGATGAAAAGGTTGGTTTAAGTTACCAGGTACAGGTACAGGTACCTGAGTTTCAGATGGCCAGTTTAAATGATGTTAAAGAGATCCCGGTATTAAGCAATCAGTCGAGACCCGTTTTAAGTGATGTTGCAGATGTTAAAACAGGTGTAACCAATGGCGAGAATGATAATATTGGCGCTATACCTACACTGTCAGTTACTGCAAATTTGAATAATAAGGATCTGGGCACAGCCACTGACGATGTGCAAAAGGCCATCAACTCCTTAGGCAAACTACCTCGCGGATTAACCATTGAGCTGCGTGGAATGAGCCAGACGTTGACATCTACTTTAGATAGCTTACAATCTGGGTTACTGGTAGCTATCCTGGTGATATTCCTGATGCTGGCAGCCAATTTCCAATCGTTCAAAATGTCGTTCGTGGTATTGTCAACAGTGCCCGCGGTATTGTTTGGTTCATTGTTCCTGGTTAAAATAACGGGGGCAACGCTCAACCTGCAATCGTACATGGGTATGATCATGTCTGTAGGTGTATCCATATCCAACGCGGTGTTGTTGATAACTAATGCCGAAGAGTTGCGCAAGCATAACGGCGATGCGCTAAAATCTGCCCGCGAAGCCGTAGCTTTGCGTTTAAGGCCAATATTAATGACAAGTTTGGCCATGATAGTAGGTATGATACCTATGGCATCAGGTTTAGGTGAAGGGGGAGATCAGACCTCGCCGCTTGGTCGTGCCGTTATTGGCGGACTTATAGCTTCAACCTTTGCCGCTTTGTTAATATTACCATTGGTTTTTGCCTGGGTACAAGGCAATGCCTCCACTCAATCTGTTTCATTAGACCCTGAAGATAAAGAAAGTAAATTTTATGTCCCTTTGCATCATCATGAACAAGCTTAAAAATAAATCAACCCTCATGCTTGCCGTATTAGCGGTAGCCATCAGTAGCTTACTGAGTGCCTGTCATTCAGAAGAAAAAGAAAAAGAAAGCGCGGAAGAACAACAGGAACAAGCTGTTGAAACCCCTTCGGTTGAGCTTACCCCGGTTAAAAAAGGGAAGCTGAGCAGTACGGTTACCGTTCCCGGCGAACTGATTCCTTACCAACAGGTCGACCTGTTTGCCAAGGTCAACAGTTATGTTAAAAAATTGCTGGTTGATATAGGTTCTGAAGTGCACCAGGGGCAATTGCTGGTGGTTTTAGAAGCACCGGAGATCAATTCGCAACTGGCAGGGGCACAGTCAAGAATAAAACAACAGGAAGCAATGTACTATGCCAGCAAGGCTACTTATGACAGGTTGTTAAGCACCAGTAAAACTCCAGGTACGGTATCACTAAATGACCTGGAACAGGCCGAGGCTAAGAAAAACTCAGACTTTGCTAATGTTGAAGCTGCAAAATCGGCCTATACAGAAGTTTCTGCCAACCTCGCTTATCTGGAGATCAGGGCCCCGTTTGATGGGGTGATCACCAGCCGTAATGTAAACTTAGGCGCTTATGTTGGCCCTGGTGGTAAAGGATCTGATCCGTTGTTTACTTTGCAGGACCAGAAAAGGCTACGTTTGGTGGTATCAATACCAGAAAACTCAACCGGAGGCTTAAGTAACAAAAGCGAAGTAAGTTTTACGGTAAAGGCATTGCCAAATGAAAAATTTACCGCACAGGTAAAACGCCTTGCCGGTGCGCTTGACGAAAAGCTAAGATCAGAGCGTTTGGAAATGGACGTATATAATAAAGATAAAAAATTGTTGCCTCACATGTTTGCCGAAGTGAATGTGCCTTTGCCGGGTGGCGACAGTACTTTTGTTGTTCCTAAAACCGCTGTGGTTACCTCAACCGAAAAGGTTTTTGTAATTAAAGTGGTAAACCATAAAGCACAATGGGTTGATGCTAAAAAAGGTTTTTCATCAGGCGACATGATCCAGGTTTACGGCGATTTGAAAGCCGATGACAAACTGGTAAAAGTTGCTACCGATGAGATAAGGGACGGATCAACTGTGAAAGATAATAATTAGTTGATAGGGTTGGATTGAGTTAATTCGTTGACTGATTTATTGACGTTTACATCCCGCTTTGCGCCAGCAGAGTGGGATGTAATGTTTTAAGGGGTAAAGCAGGCCTGTCATCCTGAGCTTGTCGAAGGATCGCGCGCAGAGGCCTGCCCACCATGCTTCGACAGGCTCAGCATGACAGCTTTTTTTTATTTTTTTCCAACGTCTGTGTCCTCACAGACATTGGTATAGTTGCCTGTGAGGACACAGGCAACGGTAAGAAAAATCATGTCAATCCCTTAATCCCGGAAATCAAGGTTCAGACAAAATCTACTGCAACTTTTTCAAAATGCCAGTCCCAATAGCGTCGGTACTTTCTGCAGCGTTTGACAGCACAATCACTGCCAGGTTCTTTTGAGTATTAAAAGCTAAAAAACTGCTGCTGCCATAGGTGCCGCCGTTGTGGAAATAATACTCCACACCATCAACCAGGATAATGTGCCAGGCCAGGCCCATTTTTGCATCTTTGGTAAAGGTTATCTGGTGAGTGAGCTCAAAGGCCTTTCCGAGCTTATTATTGACAGAAACCATGTTGGCCTTGGCATATATCAATAAATCATTTACAGACGAATGCAGGGCCCCGCAGGGGGCTAATACGTCAAAATCCCAGGCAGGTGTAACGTTGCCGGTCTCGTTGTAAACACTTGCAAAGTTAGCCTGCCTTGCTACGCTTAAGTGCTGTGCGGTACTTTGCATCATTAAGGGCTTGCATATCACGTCGGCCACCATCTGATCGAACGTTTTGCCGCTTATCTGCGATAATATAGTACCCAGCAAACCCATCCCTAAATTAGAGTAATCATATCTTTCGCCGGGCTTGTTGTTAAGCTTACATGTTTTTAAATAGGCAAAAAGCAGCTGCTTGTTGTAGGTTTTATAAGGGTTAGGCTCATCACTGGGTTTAATATCAAGGTTGTTTGGCATCCTGTCTAAACCTGACGTATGGTTGCTTAAGGTTAACAAGGTGACCGCGCTTAGCGCCTTATTTGCTGTGACAGAATCGGGCAGATATTTGATGATGGGATCGGTTAGCTTTACTTTACCTTCGTTTACATAATAAGCCAAAAGTGCAGCGGTAAATGTTTTGGTGATGGAGCCGATCTCGAAAATGGTATTTGGAGTAGGTAACTTACTATTCCCTCTTATCGTTTCGCCATAGTTATAGGTAGTGATCTTATCATCTTTTAAAACACCAATGCTTAAACCAACGGTATTGGCCTTTTGAATATAGGGCCGCACAACCGCTTCGATCTCTTTATCCATTGGGGTTAAAAGCTTGTTTGACGTAGCAGCTTGCGAAATCTTATCCGCAGTTACCTGTTTAAACGGCTGAAAAAGAAACATATCCAGTTTGTTATTTTGATCAAGGCCCATTTGCAATTGCAGGGTTACTGCCTCAAATATCAGCTTATAGGTAGCTACATTATTATTAACAAAACTGATGAGCGATGAGCCCTTAATATCATTTAACGGGAAAAGCTGTTGATCAGCAACCGACCGGAATGCCCCGGGGCTGAATGCTTTCCTGAAACGGTCGCCTCCCAGCGCATAAAGCGAATCGGCTTGTTTAGCATTAAAAAACTTTTGAACAAGTGCGAATACTGAATCTGTTTTAAGCTGCTGGCGGCTTTGGGCAAAGGTGGTGGATGAGCAAAATACAATAATGAGTATAATGTATAAGTAATGGGAATGGTTAAACTTCATCGGCGCGAATAAATTTGATTTCAAGTTAAGCATTTCATTATTTATAAAATAATGTTTGTCATGCTGAACATGGTGAAGCATCTATTCTGCGGCATTCAACGCGTACAAATAGATTCTTCGTTCCTCAGGATGACAAGGGGTAGCATTTCTTTGTCATGCTTATTTATAACAACGGCAATAACAGCGCTCGTCATATACGACAAATGAAATTGAACACCCTTACGGCGTTTGTCCGGCAAGCAAGTATAGTACTGCCATCCTTATAGCCACGCCATTTTCAACCTGGTCAAGTATGATGGATTGTTTACTGTCGGCTACATCGCTGGTGATCTCCACACCGCGGTTAATTGGGCCGGGGTGCATTACGGTGATCTCCTTATCCAGAGAATCAAGGATAGTTTTATTAAGACCGAAAAGCATGGTGTATTCCCTAAGGGAAGGGAAATATTTAATGTCCTGGCGCTCCAGTTGGATGCGCAGCATGTTGGCCACATCGCACCAGTTAAGTGCTTTGATAAGGTTATGTTCTACTTTTACACCCAGAGAGCCAATGTATTTAGGGATCAGGGTAGTTGGTCCGCAAACCATCACTTCGGCGCCTAATTGTTTCAAACAAAGTATGTTTGACAGCGCAACGCGTGAGTGCAGTATATCGCCTACGATCACTACCTTTTTACCTGCTACATCGCCATATTTTTCACGAATGGAAAAGGCATCGAGCAGGGCTTGGGTGGGGTGTTCATGCGCACCATCGCCGGCGTTAACGATCTGGGCTTTTACATGCTTAGAAAGGAAGATGCCAGCCCCGGCGTAGGGGTGACGCATCACCACCATATCTACCTTCATGGCCAAAATGTTGTTTACCGTATCTATCAGCGTTTCGCCTTTGCTTACCGATGATGAGGAAGCCGCAAAGTTTACCACATCGGCCGAGAGTCGTTTTTCGGCCAGCTCAAATKACAGGCGGGTACGGGTGGAGTTTTCGAAAAATATGTTGGCAATAGTTACATCGCGCAGCGAAGGCACTTTCTTTATCGGCCGGTTTAAAACGGATTTAAAAKTATCGGCAGTTTCAAATATCAGTTCAATATCTGTCCTGTTTAAATCTTTTATGCCTAATAAGTGCCTTGTGCTTAGTCCTGCCATATCTTTTTTATTTCGGATTTCGGATATTCGATTTCGGAATTATTTATTTCGTTATTTCTGATTTATTAATTCGTTGTTTCTCTTTTGCAGTTTTGCCTATTGCGGTAAATATAGCTGTAAGTTCATTTGCTTCTTTTTTCAGCGATGATAAACTGTTTGAGTTTGTGAGAGCTGATTGCTCAATTAACTCTAACCAATAGATTGATTCATCAGCTTCTTCTTCAACTATAATTATTTTATTTATAAAATCAGCAGTTGATTTTCCCCTGCAAGCCGATCTGTAATTTGCTCCAATTGATGTTGAACTTCTTAATAATTGTTTGGATAAAACATCGAGTGAATGTTTACGTGGAAGTTCTTCAATGAACTTTATTACGTCAACCGCAAATTTTTGTGTTCTGCGTTTTAACTCTATTTTATCCATGGTTATAAATCATCGGTTATTCTAAAATCCGAAATCGAAAATCCGAATTCCGAAATTATTCTGATACCAGCACTATCTTATCTTCGCCATCTGTATCTTTCCAGCTTACTACTACTTTTTGCGATGCTATGGAATCCACCTCGATACCTACATAGTCGGCTGATACCGGTATGTGGCGCGAGTACCTACGATCTACCAGGGCCAGCAACTCTATCTTTTCCGGGCGACCAAAGGCTTGCATGGCATCCATAGCAGCGCGTATGGTGCGACCGGTCCAAAGCACATCATCCATCATGATCACTTTTTTACCTTCAATAATAAAATCTATTTTGGTTTGATTAGGAACCAGCGGCGATCCCTGTCTGCGGAAATCGTCGCGGTAAAAGGTGATATCAAGGTCGCCGTGCAGAATGGTTTTGCCGGGGAGTATCTTCCGTAATTCTTCGGCTACACGCCTGGCCAGGTAAATGCCACGGGGCTGGATACCAATTAATACCGATCCTGAAAAATCGTTATGGTTTTCAATCAACTGGCGACATAAACGTTGTATGGTGATCTGAAACTTCTGTCCGTCGAGCAGTGTAAGATTTTGCATCGTATGGGTGGATTTGGGCAAAAATRGTAAATAGTTTTGAAAAGCCCTCTCTAAATCTCCGCCGATAGGGGAGACTTTTAAAAAATATGGGTTTAAATCTTATATACTTTAAGTGATATTTATTGGTTTGATAATCTTTTAAGTGCTTCCATAGCCTTATCCGCATCCTTCCGGGCTACAAAAATATGGTCATGGTAATAAGCGGCAACCACATTACAACTTATGTTTTCCTGAGCCAATGCGGTAGCAAAGGCAGCCGTTAACCCGGTTGCTGCTAATGATGAATGTATAGTTAGGGTTATCCAGGCAGCTATATAACTGTATTCCAAATGGAGTTGGTCGGCTACTTCTTTTTTAAGGATTACGGTAAGGCCTTCTTTTTCTTTGAAAAGGCCTAAGATATCGGCGGTGTCAACCGAATTAGTAGCAGGTACGGTACAGTAAACATAATCACCCGCATTGAGTATGGGCGTCATGTTTTTTAGTAAGGTATTGAGGTTTGTTTCTCCAGTCATTGTACAAATATACAAGTTGAATCCTCTCCTTTGGAGAGGGCAGGGTGAGGCATAAAAAAAGCCCTTCCGATTAATCGGAAGGGCTTGTGAGAATATTGACGTCAGTTTAAAGCTTATGCTTCTTCTTCTTCAGATTCTGATTTTTTAGCTGCAGGAGCTGCTGTTGCCTTGCGGGCTTTGTTTTCAGCACCTTCCATTTGCTCTTTTAATTGAGCCAATACGCTAAGATCACCTAAAGTTGATTTTTCAACTGATTCTTTCACTTTTTTAACCGCGTTGCTTGCAGATTTTGCTTCTTTTTTGCGGTTTTCAAATTCCTGTACGCGAGCGTCAGCACGAGCTTCTTCCCATATACGTGAGTGTGAAATAACTATACGTTTGTTTTCTTTGTTAAATTCAATGATCTTGAATTCAGCAGACTCTTCGGCTTTTAAAGCTTTTCCGTCTTCTTTAACCAGGTGTTTGGTTGGCGCAAAGCCTTCAACACCATAAGGTAAAGCTACGATAGCACCTTTGTCGGTTACTTTAATAACGGTACCTTCATGTACTGAATCAATAGTGAAGATGGTTTCAAAAGTATCCCAAGGGTTTTCTTCAAGCTGTTTGTGGCCTAAGCTTAATTTACGGTTCTCGATATCAAGTTCTAAAACAACCACGTCTAATTTTTCACCAACTTTAGTGAATTCATTAGGGTGATTTACTTTTTTAGACCATGAAAGGTCAGAGATGTGGATCAAGCCGTCAATACCGTCTTCCAGTTCAACAAATACACCAAAGTTGGTCATGTTTTTAACTGTAGCGATGTGCTGAGTGCCGATAGCGTATTTCTCGCCGGCATTTTGCCATGGATCAGGAGTTAATTGTTTAACACCTAATGACATTTTGCGCTCGTCGCGGTCAAGTGTTAACACTTGTGCTTCAATCTCGTCACCAACTTTCAGGAATTCCTGAGGGTTGCGCAGGTTTTGTGACCATGACATTTCTGATACGTGGATCAAACCTTCAACACCAGGGATGATTTCAAGGAATGCACCATAATCAGCAACAGTAACAATACGTCCTTTAACTTTAGATCCTACAACGATACCTTCGTCAAGGCTTTGCCAAGGATGTGGAGTTAATTGTTTTAAGCCCAGAGCAATACGTTTCTTCTCGTCATCAAAGTCAAGAACAACAACGTTGATCTTTTGATCCAATGCCAAAATTTCGCGTGGATGCTCAATACGACCCCATGAAATATCAGTAATGTGTAATAAACCGTCAACACCACCAAGGTCAATAAATACACCAAAGTCAGTAATGTTTTTAACAGTTCCTTCCAATACCTGTCCTTTTTCCAGACGGGCAACAATTTCTGTTTTTTGGTTTTCTAAATCGTCTTCGATCAGCACTTTGTGCGATACCACTACGTTTTTAAACTCGTGGTTGATCTTAACAACTTTGAATTCCATTGTTTTACCTACGTACACATCGTAATCCCTGATAGGTTTAATATCGATCTGTGAACCAGGTAAGAAGGCTTCAACGCCCATTATATCAACAATTAAACCACCTTTAGTTCTGCTCTTAACAAAACCAGTGATGATCTCATCATTATCAAGTGCTGAATTAATGCGCTCCCATGATTTTTGAGTTTTTGCACGTTTACGTGAAAGTACTAACTGACCGTTAGCATCTTCCTGCGATTCAACAAATACATCAACTGTGTCACCGATCTTCAGATCAGGTGTATCACGGAATTCTGATACTGAAACTAAACCGTCAGATTTAAATCCTACGTTCAGTACCACATCTTTGTTGTTAACATTAACAACGGTACCGGTGATGATTTCGCCTTTGGTGATAGAGCTGAAAGTTCCATCATACATTTTCTCGAATTTCTCACGGTCGCTATCGCTATAGTTACCAAATTTTTTGTCATCAGCATCCCAGTCAAAATCGGTACTTGGTGTTAATGCAATTTTTGATTTGATCTCTTCGATAGATATTGAATCAGCTTCTGATTCAATCGTTTCTTTTTCGCCAGATGCGGTAACTGTACCCAGTTCAGCCTCTTTCGCTTTTAATTCTTTTTCTGCTTCTTGTTTTTTTGCCATTAAATAAATTTTCTCCTTTTCCCAATTTGTTAATTGGGACTGCAAAGGTAGGTATATTAATTTATTTGAAAAAGAATATTTTAATGTTAATTGCTGATATTTAAGCCTTTTTGAGGGAAATAGACCAGTTTGTCCTGATTTTAACCTTTCTTCAAAGGAAAAAGAACGCTTCATTACGCGTTTTTAACCTGCGCTTTACATAATCATCACACTAAATATCAATCAGTTTATTGTCAATCTCCTCAAAAATCGACATGAAATCTGGAAACAGAAGGGTACGATAATTACCCAGCACCTCATTCATTTGTGCTTCATGTTGTGGGGTAAAGGGGTTTTGCCATATCCGCATACAAATGCGTTTCAGGGCGTAAGCTATCTGGTGGGTTTCGGCGTAGGTGTGCAGGTATTGGCTGCGTTTAAAATCTTCATAAAACTTAAAGAACCGGGTACCGTCCTTTAAGCCTGAAAAGGTTAAAAACTCACTGATCACTGCTGTTTTACAGCCCGATAAATGCGCGTAAAAATCATCCACCTGTATTTTACTGGTGGTGAGCAGCAGGTTATCAATAATGAGCTCAAGGGCTATATGCCCCAAAAAGAATGGCTTTACAGGCGAACCCTCAATAGCTGGCAGTAGTTTTTTTTTTAACTCGTGCGAATGGACTGTAAAAAAATCAGATGAATGGAAATAGCGGTCAACCGCCAGGTGTTTGTTCCAGCCCGCTATAATGGAGTTGATGTTGCTATCTGTATGTTGTAGCTTTTCGGGGTGCAGGATAATATTTTTATCGGCATTCTTTAAAAGATCAGGCAGTACGGTACCTAATATATGGTAACAGTTGTTGCTGTGGCGATCAAAATAATAATGCGATAAAAAATTCATAGGCGGTGTTCTGCAAAATACCCTGTTTTGATCAAGTTACAAAAAATAAGTAATTATTTGAAATAGATTTTACCTGTGGTTAATGCATTATCACCATTATTCAACTATCTGCCCAGCCAATTATTCTTTTATATTTGCAGCTTTTGAAACAACACTTAATATGAACTTTGTTGAAGAATTACGCTGGCGGGGTATGCTGCATGATATAATGCCCGAAACCGAAGACCTGTTAAATAAAGGTATGGTTGCAGGCTATATAGGTTTTGATCCTACTGCCGATTCATTACACGTAGGCAGCCTTGCCCAGATCATGACGCTGATACATTTTCAGCGCGCGGGCCATAAACCATTTGCACTGGTTGGCGGTGCCACGGGCATGGTTGGCGATCCGTCGGGTAAATCACAGGAGCGTAACTTATTATCTGAAGACGCTTTGCAGCACAACTTACAAGGCATCCAGAGCCAACTGGAAAAGTTTTTAAACTTTGATTGCGGCGCCAACAGTGCCGAAATGGTTAATAATTATGATTGGTTTAAGGATTTTTCATTCCTGAATTTTATACGTGATGTAGGTAAGCACATTACTGTTAACTATATGATGGCCAAAGATTCGGTAAAAAACCGTATCGGTGGCGATACCGGAATGTCATTCACTGAATTTAGCTATCAGTTGGTACAAGGCTATGACTTTTACTACTTATGGAAAAACAAGCAGTGCATGTTGCAAATGGGTGGAAGCGACCAGTGGGGTAACATTGTTACCGGTACCGAGCTTATCCGCCGTAAAGATGGTGGTACGGCCTATGCCCTAACTACCCAGCTTATCAAAAAGGCCGACGGTTCTAAATTTGGCAAAAGCGAGGGTGGTAACATCTGGCTTGATCCCAAACGTACATCGCCATACCAGTTTTACCAGTTTTGGTTAAATACTACTGATGTTGATGCTAAGGCCTACATTCGAATATTTACTTTGTTTGATAAAGAATTTATTGAAGCATTAGAAGTGGAGCATGATGCAGCGCCGCATACGCGCGTATTGCAAAAAGCACTGGCAAAAGATATTACCATACGTGTACATGGTGAGGCTGAATACGAAAAGGCTATTAAATCGTCTGAGTTTTTGTTTGGTAACATTGGTATTGAGTTTTTAAGTGAACTGAACGATGCTGAAGTGATGGCTTTATTTGCCGGTGTACCCAACTTTACTGTAGCTTTAGCCGAACTGCAGGAGGGGATTAATGTTGCCGATCTGCTGGCAGCCAAAACCGCGGTTTTTCCTTCAAAAGGCGAAGCTAAAAAGATGATACAGGGTGGTGGTGCAGCTATTAACAAAGTAAAAATTGCTACCGCTGATGATGTGTATTCGGCTGATGCACTGATCAACAACAAATTCCTGGTGGTACAAAAAGGTAAGAAGAACTATTTTTTAATAGTTGCTGAGTAGTCATTAATTGTTTGATGGTATTAAAGCGATGTAGCCGAAAACTGCATCGCTTTTTTATTGTGTAAATATTTGTAAATACGACAAATGGTAATTATATTTGTATATATGTCGTATAAATCAAAGCAAAATACTAAAACTGAACTTAATGAGCCAATGATGGCTTATGCAGTGCAGGGTGCTGTGCCTTCGTTTTATAATTTACTGGGTGGCGCAAAATCTGTTAAGCTTTCTACTGATTTTGACATCATAAACCTGGCTCGTAAAGGTTTTCCTAAAAGTGTTTTACTTTCCCTGGCTAAAAAAATATCTTTAAATATACAGGAGCTGGCCAATATATTGCACATATCTGAGCGCACTTTGCAGCGTTATGATGATGATGCCATTATTAAAACTGAATATGCCGAAAAGGCTGTTGAGCTTGCACGTCTTTACACCCGCGGCGATGAAGTTTTTGGCTCCATGGATAAATTTAAAATATGGATAAAAACACCCAGCCATGTTTTTAAAGGCGAGGCCCCGGTTACTATCCTTGATACTTCTGCCGGTTTTGATATGGTTTTTAAGGAATTGGGCCGCATTGAACATGGTATTTTTGCCTGATGATACTATACCGTATTGTTAATTGCCATTATGCTAATGACCTAAGTGGCACAGGCGCCCGCCTATATGGCGGCCGCTGGAATAGTGAAGGCAAGCCTATGCTTTACCTGGCATCATCAAGAGCGCTGGCTGTACTGGAAGTGTTGGTGCATTTATCCCCCTTAATTATCCCTGAAAATTTTTGCCTTACCGAAATTGAAGTTCTTGATCATAGTATAACCCTATTGGATACCGCCTTACTGCCTCATAATTGGCAGGATGTATCCGGCCCTGTTGCATTAAGGGAAATGGGCGATGCTTTTTTAAAAAAACAAGAGCATTTGTTAATGAAAGTACCATCGGCAGTTGTACCGGCAGAGTATAATTATGTACTTAATCCGTTGCATCCCGAGGCTAAAAACATAAGAATCATTAATAAAGAATCTTTTAATTTTGATGAAAGACTTATTTAAAGTCATTGGACATTAAGTCATTGAATAGCTCAATAGCCAATGATTTAATGACAAAAAAGGGCGATGAATCTCAAATCCATCGCCCTTTTTTATAATGACCTAATGACTGTTATAAGTCACTCAGGAGGTCAAGTTTTTTATGGTTGTATTCTTCCTGCGATATCAGGCCGTTATCAAACAGTGTTTTAAGTTTTTTTAATTTCTCTGTAAGCTCATCAGGCTTTGGCGCTTCATGCACTATGGGAGGAGGAGTTGGAGTTGGTGGAGGTGCGGGTTGCTGAACGGCTACCGGGGCAGGCGCGGCATAAGTTTGCTGTGCTGTTGCCGCATGGGCAGCAGCCGGGTTATCAAACTGTATAGAACCCGACTCGGCACGTTTTTGCTCCAGGTCGCGCTGACGGCGGGCTTCACGCTCTACTTCCTTGCGTTCCTGCGCGTATTGGTATAGCTTGCGGCCCTGAATTTTAGGCAGGTAATCCACAGCCATTTCGGCTCCGTTGGTAGTTTTTACGCTAAATACGGCACCTATAATTTCTTCCTTGGTATGTACGTCAACAATATCTTTCCAAACAAAATCAACAAACTTGATGGATAAGCCCAGATTGGCCGGTGTAAAAAACAATATGCGTTTGTTTGTTATGGCTATACAGTCAGGAAATAAGTTTACCAATGGCTTTTTCTGAACCGCTATATAAATGATCTCTTCACCAGAAGAAAGCAGGTCGACTAAACGGGAATAAACTTTTTCTACTGTTTTAGGATCTTGTTCCTCGTTCAAAAATTTCTCAATCATGTTTTCAGCATTTATGATGCGTACAAAAATAATAATAATACTTCAGTTGCCTATAAGTTTTAAGCAATCAGCAAATTACACCCTCTAATGTCCGACTGGTCAAACCTGCCTAAAACCTCAAATGAGCCATTAGCAAAGGTTTTACCCAGGTCCTGCGTTGAAATGAACGAACAGGAGTTGATGTTGGCCAGATCGATTACATTGATACCGCCTGTTTTGCCATCTGGTAACGTGCTGATGGGGTCGTTAGTATCGCGGATGATGATTTTCATCCAGGGCGGGCATATAAAAATTCCCACACCTGTTGAATAAGCCTGTGATAGCAGCTCAGTCATCCCATATTCGGAGTGAATGGCATTAACACCGAAGCCGTTACATAAAACGGTATGCAGTTCTTCGCGGATCATTTCTTTGCGCCGGCCCTTCATACCGCCGGTTTCCATCACAATCAGTTCGGGGAAATTTACCTTGTAGTTTTCTATAAAATCGAGTAAACCAAAGGTAACACCAATTAAAAGTGTAGGCTTTTTGGCATCCTGCTGTTTTTTAAGCTGATGATACAGCTCATCGTGATTATATAAAAAGAATCCGCTATCCGGGTTTTCAGATTGTTTGATCAGGTCATCAACCATGTAAATCAATGACGAGCCTTCGCGCTCCAGGTAGGAGGGCAGCAGGGCCAGTACGGTATAATCCCTAATATCGCCATAAAACAAGTTAAAAGCATTACGGAAACTATCCTCATACCAGGTTTTATCTGTAACAAAATGGCTGCTGGTTGTTACGCCAGTAGTGCCTGAGCTGGTAAATGTTACCTGGGCCGGTTGATTAGTGCTGAGTACCCGGTGCGACTTAAAAAACTCTATTGGTAAAAAAGGTATCTTTTCAATTGATCTGACCGTGGATATATCAATATTTAAGCCTGAAATAAACTGCTTGTAAACAGTACAGTTTTTTGCCTGGTGCTGAAAAATTTGCAGGGCTGTTGAATTAAAATCATCTGCGCCATTGATGGAAAATACCTGTTGCTTACCCGGTGTGTTCATTATTTTGCAAAGATAGATATTAGGATGTGCAGATTATCCGTAAGACTTACGAAGTTTTTAAAACTTCGTAAGTCTGGTTTTGGGATTTGATTTGCAATCCCGGTTCAGACGAAAAAATAATATGATATCTGAATTACATGATATATAAAAACAAGTATACATTTTTGGAGTTGATTATATTAACAACATACTATAAATCGTAATTTAAAGATTGACCCCATGAAAACATTAAAATTTTTGAAGTTCCCGCTGATATTAAGCCTTTTCTTCGTGCTGATATCGGCCAAGTCTCCGGATAAGGAGACGGAACGCGTTCATAATGCGGCAAACGTATTAAAGGAGTTCAGCAAAATGAAAGAAACCATCCCGCATCAGCTGATGGAGCAGAGCGAAGGAATTGTTATTATCCCTAAACTGATCAATGCCGGTTTTGGTATTGGTGGTAAACGAGGCAGAGGTGTTGCCATGGTAAAATTAGCCAATGGCAAATGGAGCGATCCTGTTTTTGTAACCCTAACAGGAGGTAGCTTTGGCTTGCAGATAGGTGTACAATCTGTTGATCTGATACTGGTATTCCACCATAAAGGTGTGTTAACCAAGGTTAAAAATGGCGATTTCACCATTGGTGGTGATATATCTGCCGCTGCAGGCCCGGTTGGTCGCAGCTCAACAGCAAGTACCGATTATAAACTACAGGCCGAGGTTTACTCTTACTCACGCAGCCGCGGATTATTTGCCGGTATCACTATCAACGGCTCCAACTTAGCTATTGATAAAACCGCGAATGCTAATTTTTATGGAGATAAAGCTTCATCGCAGGATATTTTTGCATCAGACAAAAATAACACCGACGGTGTTAAGGTGTTAAAGGATGCTATAGACGCATTTTAAGATCGTAGCATTATTTGCAATATGAAATGCCCGGCATATTTGCCAGGCATTTTTTGTGGGTTTATTTTTCGAATGCCCTTTTTAACAATAAGCCCGAAAGTGCTGCAAAGCCACTTACCAAACCGCCAATTATCCCGGTGATCACCAGCAGGTAACCCCAGCCGGGTAAGTGAAATAGGTGAGCTACTTTTATTGCCAATATATGATCATTAGGGATACTTTTAAACAGGGCCAGTACTATCCATACAATAAATACAGCCAGGAAGCCCGACCAGAATGCCTGCCCTGGAGTTTTACCTGTGAAAAAAGCTGCAGAAAAAGCAGCAATAGCCACTACCCACCAGGGCAAAAAGAAACCGCTGGCAAATGATAATATGAGTATAATGAGGAATAACATAATCTTATAATTTATTTTTTTAGTATCAAGTAGTTAGTATCAAGTATCATGACCTTTGAAAATTATGAAAAACTATAAGTGTCTCGATACTTTATACTAACTACTTGATACTTTACTATTTACTGCCAATGTTTAAAGTGCTTTTTATACGATCGGGCATTTCATCGGCCGATTGCAGGAACAATAGTTCCTTCAATTTACCCTGCTGCCAGGTTTTCAGCATATCGTCGTAAAAAAAGCTGCCCGGATTGCCTGATTCGCCGCCGGGTAAAATACCATAGCCTTTTACGGTTGGCCCCATTTGTACCACCATACGCCATGACGGGCCGTGACCGTTATTAAGCGCGTTAATTGTTGAACCTGTACCGCCCGTAGGAAAATTACCGGAACTAAAAGCCTCCTGCCGGGTAAGGTGCATAATCTCCAATTTTTTAACTGATCCCCACTGCCAGCTTTTGCCCGGCTTGCCATAGTGGTGGCTTAACTCATTAACCGAAGCTTTAAATGCTTTATTAATAATATCGGCACAGGTTTCTTTTGCCTGAGTGCGGGTATCATCAAACCATTTGGAGTTAGGGTCTTGAATTATAAGCTGTTCGGTTCTATCCATCGATGGATAATTTTCCTGCAGATCTTTCGCTGCAAAATCATCACCCCAAATCATATTATAAACTTTAAGCCACCAGGCATTAAATACTGTAGCACCAGTTGAGTTAATTGCATAATCCTTGTTCCAGTTTTTTACCATATTTAAAGCCGCTAACTGGGTTTGATCCATTTTTGAGGCATCCATATATTTTAACATAGAGGGTAAAATATCCTGAGCACGTATGCTGTAAGTATCGGTTTGCAGTATGCGCATACTATCAACCGTAGCTTTTTGCATGGCGGCAAGCCTGTCGTTAATGCGTTTGCCTCGCTCGTAAGGTGCAAATGACCAGTTGATGTAATACGGATAAGTAGGATCAGTTGATGATTGATTGGCTGAGCTCACAAAGCCTCGTGGCGGGTTTTTAACCGTAGGGTTTTGATCAAACGGCACCCAGCCATGCCAGTCGTTTTCGGGGTCGGCTCCATCAAGGATAAATTTACCCTGGTCTTTAAACTTGAGCGGATATTTTCCATTTGGAGTAATCGCAATATCATTATCCTTACTGGCAAACACAAAGTTTGATGCCGGGGCATTAAAATAGGTCAGGGCCTTGCGGTAATCAGCATAGTTTTTGCCCCTGTTTAAAATGTACATGGTCATCAATTCGTCCGATGCATCATGGGCTATCCATCTTAAGGCGTCGCCAACCGGTACAAAGTCAGGACCATCGCCTTTTTTGGCTTTATCTTCATAAACCACAGGGCCATGGTGCGTGTAAATAACGGTATCATACAAAGGCTTTTGTCCGCGAATATTGATCACTTCAACTCGCCGGCTGGTTTCGTTCCATTGGTTATTGTACCAGTATTCGGTTTTTTTATTGTCTTTAAATTTAACCTGGTACCAATCCAGTATATCGGCATCTACATTGGTAATGCCCCAGCTTATGTTATTGTTAAAGCCTAATATTACGCAGGGCGAACCCGGTAACGATACTCCATAAACATTTACAGAGGGCGCCGAAAGCTGCACCTGGTACCATATAGAAGGAAATGTAAGATTTAAGTGAGGGTCATTAGCCAGGATGGGATAACCATTGGCTGTTTTACTACCCGATACCGCCCAGTTATTACTGCCGATGCCCTCGGCTTTTACCACGCGTTTAGCGCTGTCATTCATCTGTGCCAAAAAGCTTACAGATGGTTTGGGGATGGGTAGCGGTTTAAAATCCCACTTGGTACCCACGGGTATAATGGGATCTTCACGAAAAGGGTAATCAGGGAACAGATCATTGGTGGTTTTTGCGCCAAACTGTTTTAAAATGTTGCTCATGGCAAACTCGTTTGAACTGCCGGCCAGTGTTTCGCTCATCAGCTTGAGCAAAAACGCACAGTTAATAGGTTGCCAGTCTTCGGGAGCATAATCAAGCATTTTAAACTCAATAGGGTATTGCCGTGAATGCAAGCGGTGAATGTAAGCGTTAATGCCATCGGTATAAGCCAAAATCATTTTACGTACGGCCGGCTCCTGCATCATGGCCTTTAAAGTTTTTTCGGCACCAAAAACCATACCCATACGGCGGTGGTAACGGTCAACCTCCAGTAATTGAGGGCCAAGTACCTCGGCCAGCCTGCCTGCGGCCTGGCGGGTTTGTATATCCATTTGCCAAAGACGGTCAGTAGCGGTAATATACCCTTGTGCATAATACAGGTCATGCTCGTTTTCGGCAAAAATATGCGGGATACGGTTCTCGTCATATTTAATAGTAACCTTGCCGGTAAGACCCGGGAGTATTAAATGGGTACTTGTTAAGATGTTTTTGCTTTCTGCATTTTGCCAAAAACCATCGGCCGGACTTAAAAACCGGCCTATTGGCGGCACCGGGCCAATTTTTGTTTGCAGCGTCCAGATCAGGGCGAGCGTAAAGGCTATGGATAGGAAGGCTTTTATAAACTTCATAGGTAGTGTTATTGCTATAAAGTTAGTATTTTAAAAGGTATACTCAAGTTTTGGTTTGCGCTTCCTGTAATGTTTTTTAACAGGCTTATTTTCCTGGCTCACGGGTTTCTTTCCCCGGCGAAATTCCCAGGGTGGGGTAGGGTTGGCGTCCTGCCAAAGACCCAGTTTATTTTCCCGGGCCTGCTGCTCCAGATTGGCTAATTCCACACTTTTTGAGTAAGCCTTATATTGCCAGGCATAACCGCTTTTTACCAGCTGATAATTTACGTTGGTACCATCGGTTAAAATAACAAGGGCCACGGTGCGGCCATAGCGGTCTTTTGTATTGCCATCCAGCTTAACGTCCTTACCAAAGCACAGATCAGAAGTGAATTTTTTAGCGGCCTGCCCAAAAGCCTGTGTTTTTTCGGGGCAATCAACCTCGGCCAGGCGAACGGTAATCTGCTGGTTATCATTGGTGAGCAGGCCCAAAGTATCACCATCTTTTATTTTTACTACTTTATAAAGGTTATCAGGTCTGGGGCTACATCCCCATAAGGTAAAAAGGATAATGAGGAGTAAGGCAGAATGCTTTTTGTACATTTTTCAAATGTGCAGATTTTTTTTGTCTGAACCACGATTAAATAGATTAAGGTGATTTTCACGATTTCAAATCAAATCCAAAAAATCTGATAAATCGTGGTTCAGACAATTCTCAATCAGCATGTAAGCTCACCGTATTGCCATCAGGATCTTTAACAGCAAGGAACTTACCCCAGGGCGTATTATCTACTTTGCCCAATGTTATTCCTTTTTCAGTCAGATCTTTAATATCGGCATCAAGGTCATCGGTTTTTATGACAAGGCCACTGATGCTGCCGGCGGTCATTTCGGGAAACCAGTTTACAAGGGTTATGGAAACTGCCGAGCCGGGAAAAGCCAGTTGTATCCACTGTTGGTTTGGACCAAAGGGAGCTTCGGCTACAATCTCGAAACCCAGTTTTTGATAAAATTCTTTTGCTTTAGTTTGATCGGTAACCGGGATAGAGATAATTTCAATTGCTTTCATGTTATTTGGTTTTATGTTGTTGGTTTAAAAGATTCTCCAGGTTTTGCAGCTTGTTTTTCCAGAACTGATCAAAAAATTCCAGCCATTTTTTAACCTCGTCAAAGCCGGTTGGATTCAGTTCGCAGTAACGCTCGCGGCCGCTGTCTTTTATCAGGATAAGGCCTGCCTCATAGAGCACTTTAACATGTTTTGAAACCGCTGGGCGGCTAATGTCAAAATTACCTGCAATGGTATTTATTGACTGCTTATCCTGTGAGAGCAGCATTAGTATAGCCCGCCGGCCTGGGTCGGCAAGGGCCTGAAAGGGATCTGTGTTTGTTCTCATTGCATTTCGTTTAATACTTTGCCCATCCTGCGGGGGATGCCTTTTTTCCATCCACTTTCCATAAACATACTGGCTATCATATTTTTGAAACCTTTAAAGCCGCTATGTTCCAATACTATTCGGGTACCTTCACCTTCAGCACTTAACGTCCATGTGAGCAGGGTGTCAAGGCCAATAACGCCGGGTCTTGGACCGCCTTTCCAGGTGTATACCAACTTTTTGCCAGGCACAACCTCCAACACTTCGCAATAAACAATACCATCCCAGCCCATTTTGGGCATCGGCCTGCTATGAAACTGGAATTTATGGCCAACAACAGGCTTAAAATCATTTTTCATAAGCCACTGGTTCACCAGTTCGGGGTTGGTAAGGCACTCCCACACCTTTTCGGGCGGATGGGGGAAATACCATTTAATAACAAGGTCTCTTTTCACAACGTGTAACTTTTGGGTTACGTAAATATATATGTAACTTTTGAGTTACGCAAATGGTATTTTATTTATTTTTTAGGAAAGAAGGATTTATTAACTATATATTTAGTTTTAAAAATACTTTATGAAAACATTAATAATAAAAACATTCCTCAATACCATACTCCTTTTGGGGTATTTTACTATTGTGTCCTATGCCCAATCAGGCAAACAAAATGCTGCCTTAATTAAACAGATTGATTCGATGTTTAAGGATGATCAATTTTGGCGGAAGGAATTTATTAAAGTACAGCGAAAAGAGAAATCAGCTTATAGTGACGAAACTATTCAAAGTAAGTGGGCAGAAACGGATAGTATAAATGAAGTCAAGGCTAAAGCGATCATTAAAAAATATGGGTATCCCGGTTATAACCTGGTAGGCGAGTCGAGTAATGATTTTTGGGCCATCGTACAACATTGTGATGATGATGTTCCTTTTCAGGAACAAGTGCTGGTTTTATTAAAAAAGGAAGTGGATAAGAATAATGCCAGCAAGGGAAATTATGCTTTACTTACTGACCGGGTACTCGTGAGCAAACATCAAAAACAAATTTATGGCACGCAGGTTCGTACTGATCTGAAAACTCATAAGGCAACACCTTTTCCATTAAAATATCCAAAGGAGGTGAACAAACTGCGTAAACAAATGGGTATGGAACCCCTGGAAAAATACTTGAAAAGTTTTGAATGACTTGTAGATTGTACAAATGAGGTTTTATTGCCTTAACTTTGTTAAGCTAACATTAACAATAAATTAATATCCTCATGAGTAAATTTACTATACCGGATAAAGTACTGTATGTATGCACCGGCAGCAAATGCGGAAAAAGAGGTGGTAAGGATATGTACAAGCTTGCTAAATCATATGCCAAACATCATCACGGATCAGAGGAAATTGAAATTATAGAGACAGAATGTACGGACCGGTGCAAGTTTGCTCCTGTATGCAGTATACAACCGGGCAATACCTGGCTAAAGGAATATCATGCTAAGGATGTGCTGAAGCTGCTGGATCTGATTTAAAGCGCTTCCTCAAGACGGTCCTCAAAAAATCAGTTTAATCTTACTTCATAAAAAATAAAAAAGATCCTTCACGCTTCGCGAAGGATCTTTTTTATTTTGTTTATCAAAAGTCTCACACTTTAGGGGGAGATTTAGAGGGGGCTTCTTATGCCTCGCCATTATATTTTATATCGCCAACGTGTTTATCTATCTGCCATCTGCCGGTACCTTCTTCACCAATAACATCAAACAGTTCAAGTGCACGACGCGCTTTGTATTCTTCTTCGCGTTGCTCTTTCAGGAACCAGTTTAAAAATTCCATGGTCACAAAATCCTGTTCTTTCATGCAACGGGCATAAATGTTTTTGATGGATTGTGTAACGCTGATCTCCTGGTCCAATGCCTCTTCAAACACTTCGCGGAAAGAGTTATATTCATGTTTAATGCCTGTAATTTCAGGAGACACGGAATTACCGCCCATATCCAATATATATTTATAAAATTTTAGCTGGTGGTGTCTTTCTTCTTCGGCCTGTTTAAAAAAATAGTCAGACGAAAAATCATAACCATTACGGTTACACCATGATGCCATTGACAAATATACAGATGATGAGTGTGCTTCTTTTTTAACTTGCTGGTTTAAAAGCGTTTCTATTTCGTTAGAAATCAGACTTTTTACACGGATCAGGTCTTTCATAGCAGTATGAATTGAATGAGTAAATGAACTTATAATCAATATTATACACAATAATAATGCAATAAGTTTACATTAATCCAATTTAAACACAATATGAATTTAATCTAAATAGCTATACGGGAATGCTGCAAAGGCGATCGTGCAAAATATGGTTCAGTTCAAGCATTACAAAGGTGCCTTCCAGTAGCTCTTTGAGGGCAATAATTTGTAATAACGACAGTACATAGCAGTGATCGCAGGCGCAAATAAATATGATCTCTACATCAGGATCTTTAGTAGTGTTTAGCAGCGCGTGTTCAATATCAATATGATAAACAGATTTACGGAGTTTTAGCAGGCAACGGTAATCAAATTTGGCAACCTTGCCGGCAAAATCAACATACCAGCAACGTTCAGCGTCGCTTTGGTAAATGGTTCCTGTTGATGTACTAAAAACATCCGTCCATTGATTTATTTCGGTGGTGGTAATCATATAACTCCACAAAGGTTGTTATTATTTATAATTAATCCAAATAAAGCATGCGTTTTTTTGTTAACATACTCCACAGGGAGTATAACTCTGTATGATAAATTACATTATGCTGATTCACATTGCTTTAAAACTGCGTTAGTATGTTGCAAAGTTAAGCTGGGTTTTATCAGCTCACTGAAGAACGGAATGGTTGGTTGCCCGGCAGCAATCAAATTTGCCCAGTTTGGATTAGCTATAGCCGCTTTACCTATAGAGATGAGATCGGCCTGGTTGCTTGAAATTAATGATGCAGCTGTAAGTGTGTTGTGCAGCCCTCCATTTGCAATAATAGGTACACCGGTTAGTTTTTTGGCTATTCCGTTTGATGATTGCCCGTCGGCATATAAACATTCGCGCGCCCAGTTACCGCCTTCGGCAGCGATATGAAAATAACTGGCGCCAAGATCTTTTAACACCGTAAATATTTCGGTAGCCATTGCAGAACCTTTCGGCCAGCGGTAAGTAAGGTCATTCACTTTACTTTCTGAAAGGCGGATGCCTATTATAAATTCAGCAGGTAATGCGGCCCTTATCGCAGTGTAAACTTCCCTCAAAAAGCGCAATCGGTTAGGGGTATTGCCACCGTATTCATCAGTCCGTACATTGGTATGGGGAGTAATGAACTGATCAAACAAATAACCGTTGGCGGCATGAAGCTCTATACCATCAAACCCAGCTTCGTAAGCCAGCAATGCTGATCGTACATAGCCCTCTTTTACATTCTTCAGGTCATCAGCGGTCATTGCTTTGGGCAGCGGAAAGCCGCCGGCCGGTTCTCCGGGTTCTGTATGTTTTAAACCAACCGGCTTTACTGCCGATGGCGCTATGTTCTCTTCACTGATTTGACCAAGTGCGCCGCCATGCATCAGCTGACAAATAACTAACGTATTAAATTGATGAACGCTGTCAACCACGTTTCGCCAGGCAGATTGTTGTTGCTCATTGGTGATGCCAGGCTGGTTATAACTGGTTTGGCTATGCGCATCATCGGTATAAGTACCTTCTGTTATAATAAGGCCAAATCCCCCGGCTGCAAAAGCGGTGTAGTAATCGGTCATTTCGGGCGTGGGTACGCCTTGCAGGGTAGCGCTTCGCCGGGTAAGTGGTGCTACAACCAGGCGGTTGCTAAGCCTGTGCCCGTGTAATATGGTTTTGTCAAATAAGCTGCTTTCGTGTGTTTCCATGAATTCTTTTTTTTTGAATTCAAAATTGCGGAACAAGGCAGCCGTGCAGCGTATAACTATTTTAATAAAAGTGCTTAAACTTATTTAATATCGGGCTTAGCATTCCCTTTTCTGATCTGGCTCAGGAACACCGGTGTAATACCTAAAAAGGAGGCTATATATTTTTGAGGCATACGCTGTTCAAGTGTCGGGTACTTTTTAATCAGGGCCTCATAGCGCTCGGCCCCGGTCATGGATATGGCGTTCAGTATGCGCTGATCCTGCGCCATGCAGGCGTTTTCATTCAGGATACGCCAGAACCGTTCAAATGCGGGAACTTCCGCATACAATACGTCTAAACCGGCCTTGTCAATTTGCAGCAGGGTGGAGGGCTCCAGGGCTACAATATTACGAGTGGCCGGAACCTGTTTTATGAAACTTGTTGCATCACTTATCCACCAGTCTTCCATGGCAAAGTGCAGGGTATGATCGTTCCCTTTGTCGTCAACATAAAAAGAACGCAGGAAACCCTCGCAAACAAAACTTTCATATTTGCAAACATCACCCTGCTGAACCAGGTATTGACGCGGCAGTATTTTGCGTACGCTAAGCAGGGAGCAAAAACGGGCTTGCTCATCGGCAGTGAGGTTTATCCTTTTCAGCACGTGGGTTAAAATAAACCGGTATAATTCGGGAGTATCTGCAAAGGGCATAACAGGTATTTTATCAACAAATATATTTGTTTGGCTGCTGATTATATGGCTGATTATATGATTGTGCAGGTAAGCCATTTTCAAGATATGTCATAATTGTTTGTTTTGAATGCATTGTAATGAGTTTTTAATACTTTAGGGTCCACATACACAGTATAAAATGAACAATATAAAAGCCTGTATTTTTGACCTCGATGGTGTAATTGTTGATACGGCTATTTATCATTATAAGGCCTGGAAACGCCTGGCCAATGAGCTTGGCTTTGATTTTACCGAACATGATAATGAGCAACTAAAGGGCGTTAGCCGGATGCGCTCATTGGAAATAGTGCTGCAATGCGGAGGGGTAATCAAAACAGAAGCCGAAAAAGAGCAACTGGCCGCTCAAAAAAATACATGGTACACGGAAATGATAAACCAGATGACCCCGGACGAAATTTTACCCGGCGCACAGGAGTTTGTAGAAAGCTGCCGGGACGCCGGTATTAAAACAGCATTAGGCTCGGCCAGTAAAAACTCCATGACCATATTAAATAAATTGAATATAGCCCACCTGTTTGATGTTATTATAGATGGCAACAAGGTAAGCAAGGCCAAGCCCGATCCTGAAGTGTTTTTAAAAGGCGCCCAGGAACTGGGTGTTGAACCAAAATACTGCGTAGTATTTGAAGATGCTATAGCAGGCGTTGAGGCAGCCAAAGCCGGCGGCATGAAAGCCGTGGGCATAGGTAACCCGGATATACTGCATGAAGCGGATATGGTGGTGAGTGGGTTAGATAAAGCGCCCCAGCCCCCTAAATGGGGAGCAGGGGATTGGGCACTTAATAAAATATAAACTTTAAAACATTCCCCCTTTAGGGGGTTGGGGGGCTAATGAAAAACTATATAAAACCCGATGAGTGGAGCATCATTGAAGAAGGCTTTGATCCGCAACATCACCAGGTATCTGAGAGTGTATTTAGTTTGGGTAATGGCCGTATGGGGCAGCGCGCCAATTTTGAGGAAGCTTACAGCGGTCAATCTTTACTGGGTAATTATGTAGCCGGGGTGTATTATCCCGATAAAACCCGTGTAGGCTGGTGGAAAAACGGCTATCCCGAATATTTCGCGAAGGTGCTCAATGCTGCCAACTGGACAACCATCGATATTAATCTGGATGGCGAACAGCTTGATCTGGCCAAATGCGAAGTAAGCAGATTCCGCAGGGAATTGAATATGAAGGAGGGATATCTGAAACGGAATTTCCACGCCAAAACAGCAGGCGGGAAAGAGGTGGAAGTAGAAGCCATTCGCTTTTGCAGCATGGTTGATGATGAAGCCGCTTCTATTAAATATACCATCACCCCCATAAATTTTAACGGCACTATAACACTTACTCCGGCTATTGATGGCGATGTGGTGAACAAAGATTCCAATTATGACGAAAAGTTCTGGGACGAGGTAAGCAAAGCCAATCAAGCCGATAGTGGTTATATTATAATGCGTACCAAAAAAACGGGTTTTGAGGTGGCAACTGGTATGAAGTTTAGTATCCTGCAAAATGGTATAACTATTCAGCCTCAAGTCGAACCTGTCTCCAAAGAAAAATATATAGCCTCAAAAATTAGCATACAGGCTCAACAGGGGCAAAGTATCAGCATTATAAAATATGTAGCTAACCTTTCGTCGCAAAATCATAAGTCTGACGAATTGATCGGGCAACTTGATAAAACCTTAAGCCGCATCAGCACCAAAGGATTTGACACCATGCTGGCCGAACAAGCTGCCGCATGGGCCAAAAAGTGGGAACATAATGATATTATTATTGAAGGCGATGTATCGGCACAACAGGCTATCCGCTTTAATATTTTTCAGCTTAATCAAACTTATACCGGTGAGGACGACCGCCTGAACATTGGTCCTAAAGGCTTTACCGGCGAAAAGTATGGCGGTTCCACCTATTGGGATACCGAGGCCTATTGTGTGCCTTTTTACCTGGCCACAGCCGATCAGAAAGTTACCCGTAACCTGCTGCTCTATCGTTACAAACAATTAGGTAAAGCCATTGAAAACGCGGCCCTGTTGGGCTTTAAAAATGGCGCGGCTCTGTATCCTATGGTAACTATGGATGGCACGGAATGCCATAATGAGTGGGAGATCACCTTTGAGGAGATCCATCGCAATGGGGCTATTGCTTATGCCATTTTTAACTACGTGCGCTATACTGCCGACGAAACTTACCTTGTTGATTATGGCCTGGAAGTGCTGATAGCCATTGCCCGTTTCTGGTCGCAACGAATCACCTGGTCGCAGGATAAGAAGCAGTATGTGATGCTGGGAGTAACCGGGCCAAACGAATACGAAAACAATATCAACAACAACTGGTACACCAATACGCTGGCAACCTGGTGTTTGAGTTATGCTTTAGAAGTGGCCGAAAAGGTAAAGGCTGCCGACAGGGTAAAATATGATGCCCTGGTAGCCGAAATAAACTTTGATGAGGCTAACGAAACTACAAGGTTTAAGCACATTATCCAAAAAATGTATTATCCCTATGACCAAAACCAACAGGTGTTTTTGCAGCAGGACGGATATTTGGACAAAGAGCAGATCTTAGTAAAAGATCTGCCCGCGGCCGACCGTCCGCTGAACCAAAAATGGAGCTGGGACAGGATACTGCGCTCCTGCTATATTAAACAGGCGGACGTGTTACAGGGCATTTACTTTTTTGAGGACCGGTTTGATATAGAAACCATCCGCAGGAATTTTGATTTTTATGAACCGCGTACCGTGCATGAATCATCTCTGTCACCCTGTGTACATGCTATTTTAGCGGCCAAACTGGGTGATGAAGCAAGAGCCTATGAGTTTTACCTCCGCACCGCGCGTTTGGATCTCGACGATTACAATAACGATACCGAGGACGGTTGTCACATCACCTCGATGGCTGGTACCTGGATGTCGGTAGTAGAAGGTTTTGGCGGGATGAGGGTGCGTGATGGAAAACTATCGTTCCATCCTTTTATTCCTGAAAAATGGTCGTCATTTTCGTTTCATATTGGTTTCCGTGGAGCGGTACTTAATGTAAAAGTGAGCCGGGATGGTGTGCAAATTAAAAACCTGAGTGATAAAGAAACCAGCGTGATTGTTTATGGTAAGGAGCAGATAGTGAATGCGAATAGTGAACTCTTAATAAAAAAGCCTTGATGCCTGATACTAACTACTTGATACTAAATGGAAACAGATCATAAACTCATCATATACCAGTTACTGCCCCGGCTGTTTGGCAATACCAAAACGCTCAACAAAATCAATGGTTCCATTGAAGAAAATGGCGTTGGCAAGCTAAACGATATTACCGATAAGGCCCTGCAGGAAATTAAAAACATGGGCTTTACCCATATTTGGTATACCGGCGTAATTGAACACGCCACCATGACAGATTATACAGCCTTTGGTATAACGAATGATGATCCTGATATTGTGAAGGGCAGGGCGGGCTCACCCTATGCTATAAGAGACTATTATGATATTGCCCCCGATCTGGCTGTTGATGTACATAACCGCATCGGTGAATATGAGGCCCTGATACAGCGTACTCATAACAACGGTTTGAAAGTATTGATGGATCTGGTTCCTAATCACGTAGCACGTACCTACGCGTCGGATACAAAACCAAAAGGTGCACGCGATTTTGGTCAGGATGATGATACGGGCAAAGCTTTTGAACCCAAAAATGATTTTTACTATATCCCCGGACAGCCCTTTGTTGTTCCGGCCGGATATAATCCCGGTGGTGATGAATTTACCAGTAGGCTTAAAGATGGCCGGTTTGACGAAAACCCGGCCAAAGCAACTGGTAACGATGTGTTCAGCGCAACACCATCTATTAATGATTGGTTCGAGACCATGAAGCTAAACTACGGCGTGGATTATATGGATAACCGCAATGGTCATTTTGATCCCATACCACCACTGTGGAATAAGGTATATGATATTTTATGTTACTGGAGCCAGAAAGGTGTGGATGGCTTCCGTTGCGATATGGTAGAGATGGTACCCATTGAATTTTGGGCCTGGGTAATACCAAAGCTTAAAACAGCGTATCCCGGTATAGTATTCATCGGCGAAGCCTATGATAAAAATAAATACTATGACTATATATTCAAGGGCGCTTTTGATTACCTGTATGATAAAGTGGGCCTGTATGATGCCATTAGGCGCTTAACCCGCAACGAATATGGCTCAAGTACCTGGGAGATCAACAATGTTTGGAACAACCATTGTCAGGGTATTGACCAGCACATGCTGCGTTTTATGGAAAATCATGATGAGCAACGCATTGCTTCCGGTGATTTTGCCGGTGATGGCTGGCTGGCTGTACCGGGCATGATTGTAACCGCGACGCTAAATATAGGCCCGGTAATGATTTACTTTGGTCAGGAAGTTGGCGAAGCTGCTCCCGGCAACCAGGGTTTTAGTGGTAATGACGGCCGCACCTCTATATTTGACTACTGCGGCGTACCCGAACATCAGAAATGGCTCAATAACGGTGCATTTGATGGCGGCCGGTTAGCTGACCATCAAAAGAAACTACGAGGTTTTTACCAAACGCTGTTAAACACAGTACATAGTAACGAAGCTTTGAAAAACGGCAGTTTTTATGAGCTGATGATGGCTAATGAACACCAGCCCGGATTTGACCAGTTGCTGTATATTTATATGCGCTATACTAATAACCAGTATATCTTAGTAATAACAAACTTTAACCGCGACAGTCGCAAAATACGCGTAAAACTGCCCGATGATCTGTTGATAAAATTGCACATAAACGGCAAAAAAGAATTTACCGACCTGCTGAGTGATACTAAATTCAGTACAGATGATATACAGGTGGGGGTGGAGATAGAATTGCCCGGTACCAGCGGGATGTTGCTGGAAATGAGATGAATCTGACAATTGTTAAAAAAAAATATAATTAATCGGTGCATATAAGCGTTAGTGGCACAGTTAATGATTTTTCAATTAATTCAATTGTTGTATATTGCGTAGTAAGTACACATTGTATATTTGCAGAACCCCTAATTAATTTGAATGGAAAGTAATGTACCAAATCAGGAGCTGATAACCAGTAAGTTAGTAGAAGCTGAGAATTTATTGGAAGACGAAGAAGAGTTTCACCACCTGAATAACCCGGCCGATGGCATTAAGCCCATCATCAAAAAGTATTTGGGTGTACCAAATCACGCCGACCAGCTGGGTAATAAATTCTATTTTACTGATGGCGATGCAAAAGTAGAAGTAGTTGTTGTAACCGACGAGATCATTAGAGTAAGGCTGGCCCCTCACGGTGTTTTTCTGGAAGAGTTCTCGTACGCGGTTCCAAAATTAGAACATAAAGCCGCCGAATTTACCTTGTATGAGAATGAGGATGAATTTCGTGTAGCCACTAAATCGATAAACTGTCATATCCGCAAAAAAGATTTCTTTATCTCTTTTTCTGATATCAGCAATCACGTAACAAGTACCGATGCAGTGCCTATGCACTGGGAAGAGAACGTGAAGTTTGGCGGTTACTACGTTTTTTGCACTAAAACCTGCAGCCCTGACGAAAGCTTTTTTGGCCTTGGCGATAAACCTACCGAGTTTAATCTTCGTGGTAAACGGTTAAAGAATTGGAATACCGATGCTTACTCGTTTGCCTGGAACCAGGACCCGCTTTATCGCAGCATACCTTTTTATATTAGTGTAAATGAAGGTATTGCCCACGGTATCTTCTTTGATAATACTTTTAAAGCGCAGTTTGATTTTGGCGCCGAAGATAAAACCAAAACAAGTTTTTGGGCCGATGGCGGCGAACTGCAATACTATTATATCCACGGTCCGCACATGATGGATGTGGTAAAAAGCTACCACATTTTAACAGGCACGCATCCTATGCCGCCACTATGGGCCCTGGGTTACCATCAGTGCCGCTGGAGCTATTACCCCGAAGCCAAAGTGAAAAAGATCACCAATGGTTTCCGAGAAAATAAGATCCCCTGCGATGGTATTTATCTGGATATTGATTACATGGATGGCTACCGTTGTTTTACCTGGAACCGCAAGTATTTTCCTGATCCCCAAAAAATGATCAGTGAACTGGCTGCTGATGGTTTTAAAACAGTAGTGATCATTGATCCGGGCATACGGGTTGATGATAATTACGAGGTATTTAAACAGGGTAAAGAGAACCGCTATTTCTGTCGTCGTTGTGATGATTACTTTATGGAAGGGCACGTTTGGCCGGGCCGTTGCCAGTTTCCTGATTTTACCAACCCCGATGTACGTACCTGGTGGGGTGGTTTATTTGATGAGCTGGTGCAAATGGGCGTAGCCGGTGTTTGGAACGATATGAACGAGCCTGCCGTATTTGGAGCCGGTACTTTTCCTGATGATGTGCGCCACCAGTACGATGGTTTCCGTGGTTCGCATCGTAAGGCACATAACGTATATGGAATGCAAATGGTACGGGCAACCTACGAGGGCTTGCGTACCATTATGAAAAATAAACGCCCTTTTACTATTACCAGGGCAGGCTATTCCGGAGTACAGCGTTTCTCGTCAGTTTGGACGGGCGATAACGTGGCCTCCTGGGAGCATCTTAAATTAGGCAATATACAGTGCCAGCGTTTATCCATATCGGGTATATCGTTTTGCGGTACAGATATAGGTGGCTTTAGCGGTGAGCCCGATGGCGAACTGTTTACCCGCTGGATCCAGATGGGGACTTTTTCGCCGTTCATGCGCGCGCACTCGGCTGGTGATACCAAAGAGCGCGAGCCGTGGAGCTTTGGTGAACCATTTACCGCTATCAATCGCAAATTTATTGAGCTGCGTTACCGTTTAATACCTTATTTGTATTCTACTTTTTGGGAGCACCACCGTTACGGTTTCCCAATTTTACGGCCAATAGTAATGCATGAGCAGGATGTGATGTTAAACCACTTCCGCCAGGACGAGTTTACTTATGGTGATAAAATATTAATATGCCCGGTGATGGAACCCGGACAAATTAAACGGAATGTATACTTACCCAAAGGTAAATGGTTTAATTACTGGACCTACGAAGTGGTTGACGGAGGAAAAGAAGTACCAGTGGCTACCCCGCTTGAAACCATGCCGATATTTATTAAAGCCGGCGCTGTGATACCCGAGTATCCGGTAATGCAATATGTTGGGCAGATGGAAATTGAAGAAGTTAAACTGAATATATACTACACCGATTATGAAGTTAACTCCTTCCTGTTTGAAGATTACGGCGAAACTTTTGCCTATGAGCAGGATATTTACCTTGAGAAAAAGTTTGTGGTAAATGGTAGCTCGCGCGAGTTAACCATAAACCAAAGTATGGAAGGTTTGTATACCCCCCGCTATGATGGTTATCACTTAAATATTATTGGTTTACCGTTTAAACCATCAAAAATAATTGCCGATGGCAAGGTGGTGAAGGATTTCATCATCAATCCCGACGGCACGGTCGAGTTTAAATTCAGTAAGAATTTTAAGCATATCGAAATAATAAAATAGATAAAGGCCCCGCTAAACCGGGGCCTTTTTTGTTTACCTGTGTTTGTTTAAGCAATGTGATGAGGCATTAATCCTAACATTTCGATATAATGTTAAAATCCAGCGTGAAATTATCGGCAAACAAAAACAATTATGATATATTTGATATCATATAAACCAAACTCATTCCTGTAAACCGGGTTATTCTAAAACACCTTAACAGGTTATCATATCATGGCCAAACAAACTAAGAAATCCGAAACTTCATTACCGGAAGCAAAACCTGTAAAAGAAAAAACGGCTGTAAAAGCAAAAGCGGCAGATAAAGCTGTTGCACCCCTTAAAAAAGCTGCTGCCGTAAAAAAAACGGTTAGTCCAAAAATAAAACCAGCCAAAGCCGAAAATACCACTGCTGCCTCAAAACCAAAAACGGTTAAGGCCACGGAGGGAGCACAAAAAACGCATGTGATGCTTAAAGCGGTTGAACCCTACAGCCGTTTTACCGATTTTGATATCGCTTTATTTAAATCGGGCAAGCATTATAAGCTGTATGAAAAATTCGGTTCGCATGTGGTGGAGTTTAATGGTGTTGTTGGAACCTATTTTGCAGTTTGGGCGCCAAATGCGCAACATATTTCAGTAATTGGAAATTTTAACGGCTGGAACCGGGCTTCGCATGGTTTACTGTGCCGTTGGGATGCCTCAGGAATTTGGGAAGGTTTTATCCCTAATGTGGGCAATGGCGAAACCTATAAATATTACATTAAAGCATCAACCGGCGAAGACCTGGAAAAAAGCGATCCTTTTGCACTGCGCTGGGAAGTGCCCCCGCATACAGCATCAATAGTTGCGGATACTTTTTACGAATGGAAAGATGCCGACTGGATGGCCAAGCGTCATGAACATAACGGGCTCGACAGGCCTTACAGTGTTTATGAGGTACATCCGGGCTCCTGGGCCCGCAGTTTGGAGAGCCCTGATGAATTTTTGACCTATACCCAGCTGGCCGACAAGATGGTGCCTTACGTGAAGGAAATGGGCTTTACACATGTGGAGCTTATGCCGATTATGGAAAGCCCGTTTTATCCAAGCTGGGGATACCAGATCTCGGGATATTTTGCCGCGGCTTCGCGTTATGGTACACCGCAGGAGTTAATGTACCTGATCGAAAAGTTTCACGAGGCCGGTATTGGGGTGATCCTGGATTGGGTGCCTTCGCATTTCCCTGGAGATATTCATGCCCTGTATAAATTTGACGGTACACACTTGTATGAACATGCTGATGCCCGCAAAGGCTTTCACCCTGACTGGAAATCGTACATATTTAATTACGGACGTAACGAGGTTAGGGCATTCCTGATCAGTAACGCGATGTTCTGGCTTGAGCGCTACCATGCCGACGGCCTGCGTGTTGACGCGGTAGCTTCCATGCTTTACCTCGATTATTCGCGCAAGCATGGCGAATGGGAAACTAACATTTATGGCGGTAACGAAAACCTGGAGGCTGTATCGTTCCTGAAAGAGTTTAACGAAGCTGTTTACAGCCACTTCCCATCCACACAAACCATTGCCGAAGAATCAACTTCATTTACGGGTGTTAGTCGCCCGGTTTATTTGGGCGGTTTGGGTTTTGGTATGAAATGGATGATGGGTTGGATGCACGACACCATAGGCTATTTTAAAGAGGATCCTATCCATCGTAAATATCACCACAACGAAATTACTTTTAGTACCATATATGCCTTTACCGAAAACTTTATGCTGCCATTTTCGCATGACGAAGTGGTATATGGCAAAGGCTCCATGCTGCGCAAAATGCCCGGCGATGAGTGGCAGCAGTTTGCCAACCTGCGTTTAATGTATAGCTACATGTTTACGCATCCCGGCACCAAACTGCTGTTTATGGGCGCCGAGTTTGGGCAGGGTGATGAATGGAACTTTGGCCAGTCGTTACAATGGCATGTGCTGGAATATGCTAATCACCAGGGTATGTCCGAGACTGTTAAGGCATTGAACCACCTGTACCGCGATGAACCAGCCCTGTACCAAAAAGGGTTTGATTTTACCGGCTTTGAATGGATTGACGGTGGTAATGCCAATGATTCCATACTGGTTTATGGTCGTAAGGGGCATTATGAAAAAGACGATCTGGTGATCATTTTGAACATGACCCCGGTACCGCGCCATAATTACCGCATAGGAGTACCTGCAGCCGGCAAATGGAAGGAGATATTTAACTCTGATGCCACAAAATTCTGGGGCAGCGGCCTGATCAATACCGGAGATGTAAATACCGAAGCCCAAAAATGGCATGGTAAGGATAACTCCATCAGTATTACCATACCGCCACTGGGTGCAACCATATTTAAAAAAGCAATGGATACACCGGCGAAATATGAACTGAAACGCTGATGATCAAAAATTATCATAAAACAATGTAACCATTGGTTAAACATACCCGTTTAGCCAATGGTTACATTGTTAATTGAATAGTATGAATCCTAAATTCCGTTACCTGTACATCACTATCGGATCAGTAATACTCATATCACTCATAGTGCAGGTAATAGTAACCTATCCGGATGTGAGCCCCAAAGGTGTGCTGCTTAATACCTTGCCGGCGCTGTTGTTTTTTTACCTTGCTTACAAAACCTACCACGAAAAAAAGGATAACGAATTGATGTAGCTGAGCATTAATATGTTGATATAAAGCATATTTGGTTTGGTTTTCCATGTTCATTAGTGAACGATACTTGTAACGAATCCGAACAGTTATTGAAACAGGATTTATTTTAAATGGTTGAAATTCAATAATTTAAAGCTGGGGTATGCTTTTAGCTGTATTTGCCGCCTAAACTTAATTGATCATGCTGAAAAATTACCTGCTTGTAGCCTTTAGAAACCTCTCTAAAAACAAAGCCTTCTCATTTATTAATATTGTTGGTTTGGCAATTGGCATGGCTGCATGCCTCTTAATTTTACAATACGTAAGTTTTGAATTAAGTTTCGATAATTTCCACGCTAAAAAAGATCGCATCTATCGCATAAATCAGGACAGGTTTAACAATGGTAAATTGAGCACCCGCTGGGCTGGTGGGGCGTTTGCTCCGGGTGGCGCTTTTAAGGCTGTCCTGCCGGAGATAGAAGATTTTGTAAAAATTGTAGATGCGGGCCAGGTTTTGGCCAATTATAAAGACCAAAAGATGGTCATCAAAAACGATTACTTTGCCAGTACTTCTTTTTTTAATATTTTTTCGTTCCCGCTTATCAGCGGTGATCCTAAAACCGCTTTAAAAGAACCAAATACTGTGGTGATATCTGAAGAAGTGGCGCAAAAACTTTTTCATAATACGAACGCAGTTGGGCAATCATTATTCATCAATAACAATAAACCGTTAAAAATTACGGGGGTAATGAAAAATATGCCCAACAATACCCACATGAAATTTGATTTCTTACAATCATACAATACGCTGCTAAAAGATGTTCCAATTACTAAAGATTTTAACCTTGATAACGCCTGGTTATCTGATGGTTGTAGAACCTACTTGCTGCTCAAGCCAGGCGTTGATCCCAGGGTTTTAGAGGCCAAGTTTATACCCGTTGTAAAAAAGGTATATGATAATTATAAAAGCGCCGGCGAAGGTGCGATCTATACCTTACAATCCGTGCAAAGCATCCATCTGTACTCCAATCGTATGTCTGAGTTTCAGCCCAATGGCGATGGCAAGTCGGTTTATTTGTTATTAGGTATAGCCATATTTGTGATCATCATTGCCTGGATCAATTATATTAACCTGGCTACGGCCCGTGGTATAGGCAGGGCCAAGGAAGTAGGCGTACGTAAAACGCTCGGCTCGGCAAAGGCACAGCTTGTTGTGCAATTCATGCTCGAGGCTATGCTGCTTAACGCACTGGCTATAGTACTGGCCATATTGCTCATCGTGATCTGTATACCTGTATTTGCCAATATATCGGGCTTACAAATGGGATTTACTTTGCTTGCCAAACCGGCTTTTTGGATAGCTGTAGCAGCGATATTTGTTTTGGGATCTTTTTTCAGTGGTTTTTATCCGGCAATTGTGTTATCGGCATTCAGGCCGGTTGAAGTGATGAAGGGAAAGATTTTGGCATCGCCCAAAGGAGTCATGTTACGTAAAGGGATGGTGGTATTTCAGTTTGCTGCTTCTATATTTTTACTCATTGGTTCGCTTACTGTATTCAGGCAGTTGCAGTTTATGCAAAACCAAAAGCTGGGTGTAAAAATTGACCAGACACTGGTAATAAAGGCCCCGCTGGTTAAAGTCGATTCATTTTTAAGGAACATGGGCGCTTTTAAACAGGAAAGTTTGGCACAGCCTGCTATAAAAAGTGTTACGGTATCAACCTCAATTCCTGGTGAGCCGGTAGGTTGGAACGCAGGTGGCATAAAACTAACCACTGCCGATCAAAGCCAGGGCAAACAATACCGTATTATAGGTACCGATTATGATTACCTTAAGGCTTATGACCTGAAACTGATAGCCGGCAGGATATTTTCTAAAGATTTTGGTGACGAACCCCATAGTGTAGTTTTTAACCGGAAAGCTGTTGAGCAGATCGGCTTTAATAAACCGGAAGAAGCTTTGGGTAAAAAAATTGATTTCTGGGGACAGGTTTATACCATAGTAGGCGTAGTTGATAATTTTCATCAGCAATCCCTACGCGATTCATATGATGCGCTTATCTTCAGATGCATACCAGATGTAAGGGGCTCTGTATCGGTAAAAATAAGTTCTACAAATGTTGCCCAAACTATTGCAGACCTCAAGAAAACATGGGCGGCATTTTTCCCTGGCGATCAGTTTGATTATTTCTTTTTAGATCAGCATTTTAATGAACAATACCAGGCCGACCAGCGCTTTGGGCAGGTATTTGGTGTATTTACCGGCATCGCGATTTTTGTGGCCTGCCTGGGCTTGTTTGGCCTGGTATCATACACTATTGTTCAGCGCACCAAAGAAATAGGCATCCGCAAAGTTTTAGGAGCTACGGTAAACAGTATTTTAGGGCTGTTGTATAAGGATTTCGCGGCACTGGTACTGGTATCATTTATTGTATCGGCACCGCTGGGTTGGTATGCTATTAACAAATGGCTGCAAACTTATGCCTTTAGGGTTGATATTCACCCGCTGCTGTTCATTATCCCATTTGTGATAGTCCTGGTGATAGCGTTTGCTACAGTATCCTATCTCAGCGTAAAGGCTGCCTTAACCAACCCTGTAAAGAGTTTGAAGACGGAGTAGGTTGGTTGTGGGGAATATTTGTGAGGACACAAACAACGGGATGAAAAGTGAAGGATAGCGCGATTCCCCTCTTGAGAGTGGAAGGGCTCATGAAAAGACAGCTATCAAACTTTGAAGGGAAATAATACCGTCCACAGTTGACTCACCCGGTCTACGCTTCGCTGGACCACCCTCTCTCCGGCTTCGCCGTAAAGAGGGTAAAGGAAAAAATGTTGAAATCCCCTCTTTGCGCGGAGCGTAGAGAGGGGTGACAAACGCAGCGATGTCGGGGTGAGTCGATACCGCGTTTAATTCTGGTCGTCTGTCTTTTGATAGGCTATTACGCTCCGGGGAGGGGGGCTGTAAAATTGTTAAACACATCCCCGCCACTGCACGGGCCAGCCACACCCCTTCTCAAGAAGGGAGCTAACCTTATACCACTTTATAATTAATTTCGTTATTTTGCTACATGCCCGTTTTAACTGCGCCCGAAAAATCAGCTATACCAACTTACTCACTGCTGCAAAATAGTACTATTGACAGTAGCATGATAGAGGTGCGCGAGGCCGGGGATCATTGCGGGGAGTTTAAGCTTGATCCGGCTTTTCTGATACCCCATCGCAAAGATTATTACCTGTTTGTATTGGTGAAGAAGGGGAACAACCGGCATTGGATAGATTTTATGCCTTATACCATTAAGCCTGATACTTTTTACTTTACTGTACCTCAACAAGTGCACCTTAAAGAATATGCAGGGCCAATGGAAGGTCTTATAACTTGCTTTACCGATGAGTTTTTGCAGCTGGAAGAGAACCGCGTATTAAAACAACTTCCTATAATCCAGAACCCGGCCGGGGCGCATGAACTGTTGCTGAGTAAGCAGGATTTGAATTTTGTTGAAGACGTGATGCGCAAAATGCTGGCCGAATTTAAAACGGATAGCAGTTGGCGCAACCAGATGCTTACATCGTGGTTACGTGTATTAGTAATATACCTGAGCCGGCTTTATACCGAGCAATTCAGCGAAACCACCATTACCCAGAATTACTGCCTGCTCAAAAGCTTTCAATCGCTTATAGGCGAACATTACAGCAACCAGCATGATGTTGCCGCTTATGCYGGGCAGTTAAACATAACGCCAGGCCACCTTACTGAGGTTATTAAGCAACAAAGCGGTAAAACGGCCATTACCCATATTCATGAGCGTCTTATTGTTGAGGCAAAACGGCGTCTTTTACATACCGATCTGTCTGTAAAACAAATTGCCGATGAACTGGGTTTTGAGGATGCTGCCTATTTTAACCGCTTTTTTAAACGCCTTACCGATGCCACGCCGATAAACTACAGGCTGCAAATCCGGGAAATGTACAGTTAATGCCCTGCTATGTGCAGCGGTATTAAAATTGTGTTGCCATAGCTTTGCTTTATGAATAAAGAAACAGTTTTAATAACCGGCGCCAATAAAGGTATTGGCCTGGAAACCGCCCGCCAGCTTTTAAAGGCGGGCTATCATATATTTTTAGGAAGCAGGGATAAAAGTAATGGCGATAAGGCTGTTGAGCAATTAAAAGCCGAAGGGTTTGCCGATGTGGAATTGCTGCTGATTGATGTTGTAAATGAACAATCGGTACAGCAAGCGCATGATGACCTGGCTAAACGCATTGATAAATTAGATGTACTGATCAACAATGCAGGTATCCCCGGTATATTCCCTCAGGTGCCATCAAATACCGATAATGAAACGTTGCATAATGTTTTTGAAGTAAACTTTTTTGGCGTTATCCGTACAGTAAGGATCTTTATTGATCTGCTGAAAAAGGCCGAAAATCCAAGGATAGTAAACGTTACTTCAGACCTGGGGTCACTTACCCTGCATAACGATCCTAACTGGCAATATTATCATTTTAAATCCGCGGCTTACGGTCCGTCAAAAACGGCTTTGAATGCTTACACCGTTGCTTTGGCTTTTGAGCTTAAAGACCAGGTTAAAGTAAACATGGTAAATCCCGGCTATACCAATACTGAATTTAACCACAACCAAGGGCCTAAAAAAGTGGAGGATGGCGCAGCACCAATTGTAGAATATGCTATGTTGGATAAAGACGGGCCAACAGGCAAATATATCAGTGATGATGGTGTAACGCCCTGGTAGATTTTTGGGAGCAAGGATAGAGAAATTCAATAACAATTAGTCATACCGAATTTATTTCGGCATCCCATATGCGAGGTATGCAGCTTGAAGTTTATTTGTCCTGTGAGATGCCGAAATAAATTCGGCATAACATTTTGGTTAAACACAAAGCCCCGGTTAATACCAGGGCTTTGTGTTATAAATTAAAGATTGATGAGTTTATTAAACTTTACCTAATTCCTGAACCAGGTCGATAAGTTTGTTTGAATAACCCCACTCGTTATCGTACCATGATACCACTTTTACGAAGTTATCATTCAGGGCGATACCTGCTTTAGCATCAAAAATTGATGTACGTGCATCACCTTTAAAATCTTCAGATACTACATCATCTTCAGTATAACCTAAAATTCCTTTAAGGTCGCCTTCTGATGCTGTTTTCATAGCTGCTTTGATCTCTTCGTAAGTAGCACCTTTTTTAAGGCGTACAGTTAAATCAACAACAGATACATCGGCAACCGGAACACGGAATGACATACCGGTTAATTTACCTTTTAGCTCAGGGATAACCAAAGTAACCGCTTTAGCAGCGCCAGTTGATGAAGGGATGATGTTTTGGTAAGCGCCACGGCCACCTCTCCAGTCTTTAGCTGATGGGCTATCAACAGTTTTTTGAGTAGCTGTAACAGCGTGTACAGTGCTCATTAAGCCTTCTTCAATACCAAAGCTATCGTTCAATACCTTAGCAATAGGAGCAAGGCAGTTGGTAGTACATGAAGCGTTTGATACAATGGTATGCTCGGCAGTTAATTTTTTATTGTTAACGCCCATTACAAAAGTAGGGGTATCATCTTTAGCTGGTGCGCTCATTACAACTTTTTTAGCGCCGGCATCAATATGTTTTTGAGCAGATTCCTGAGTTAAGAACAAGCCTGTTGATTCAATGATCACTTCGGCACCCACTTCGCCCCATTTAAGGTTAGCAGGGTCCTTTTCAGCAGTAACACGGATGGTTTTACCGTTTACAACCAAATGTCCGCCTTCAACAGCAATAGTGCCTTTGAATGGTCCGTGAGTTGAATCGTATTTCAACATGTAAGCCATATAATCAGGCTCAACCAGGTCATTAATACCAACAACTTCAATGTCGGGTCTTTCAATTGCGGCTCTGAATGCCAGACGGCCAATGCGGCCGAAACCGTTAATTCCTATTTTCATGATTTTTAATTTTTATTTGAATAGTAGGTTAATAAATTATTTATGGGTTCTTTTATAATGTTTGCTATTTGCAGATCAGCCTCAGCAGCAGCTTCATATAAATGTTCCTGAAAGTTGGCAGCAACCGTACCTGCAAAATGAATGGAGGCCCCTGGGTGTTGCTTAGATAAAGGTAACAAATATGTGGAAATTAGCTTGCTAAATCCTTTTTTTATGACGTTTTGAAGATAGTTGTCGTCGCGGTTTTCCAGGTAAAAATCAGTAAAGGAGCTTAAAAACAAGGCCGGTTGTTTTTGCCGGTAAACTTTTTCAAGCAGTGTTTTGCGGTCGGCCTCATACTTATGAACAAACTTCTTTTTAATATTTGTTGGTAAAGTTTCGTTCATAAATCCTTTGATCAACTGCCTGCCCAGCCAGTTGCCTGAGCCTTCATCGGCCAAAATATAACCAAGGCCATAGTTATTAGGCCACACCTTTTTACCATCATACCAGGCCGCGTTTGAGCCGCTGCCGCAAATGCTGATAATGCCAGGTGAATTTTTGCAGCAGGCAATTGCCGCCGCGGTAATATCATGATCAACAGTTACCTTTCCGAATTTGAAAAATGCCGACAGTGCATTATGAACAATTTTCTTACGCTCATCAGAAGAGGCGCCCGCACCAAAAAAATAAATGCGTCTTATTTGTTCGGCGTGGTGTATCAGGTTAATATTTTTATTGAGTAGTTGCAGGATATGCTTTTCGTCGTTAAAATAAGGGTTGATGCCGTTGGTTTTAAAAGAAGCCACAGTTCTTCCCTTATCGGCCAGCCGCCAATGTGCAAAATACGATCCGCTATATACAACTGCAATCATTTATTATATTGATAGTACATCCATCATTTGCAAAAGGTCTTCCTCCAGCTTAAACTCGTGGTTATTAAGGGCATCCTCCAGGGTGGTAAGCAAAATATGGTTGGCCTGCAAACCTACCATTTTTTGTGTTTCGCCTGCAATTAACGCATTTACGGCGGCAAAGCCAAGCCTGCTGCCCAAAATACGGTCGAAGCTTGACGGGCTGCCCCCTCTTTGTAAGTGGCCTAATATAGTTACTTTAATGTCGTAGTCTTTAACTTCTTTTTGTACTGCCTTAGCCACATCATAAACACCGCCATTTTTATCACCCTCGGCAACAATTACTATGCTTGATGACTTTTTGTTGGATTGGCCGAGTTTCAAATTTTTAATCAGATCCTCAATGGCGGTCTCCCTTTCGGGCAATAATATGGCCTCGGCGCCGCATGAAATACCCGCGCGCAGGGCAATAGCTCCTGAGTCGCGGCCCATTACCTCTATAAAAAACAGGCGGTCATGCGCATCGGCTGTATCACGTATTTTATCAATAGCCTGAATAACAGTATTGGTTGCTGTATCAAAACCCAGTGTATAGGTTGATCCGCACAGATCATTATCAATAGTACCCGGTACACCCATAACAGCAATGTCGGGGTATTTTTTTGAAAAACGCAGTGCACCGGTAAATGTGCCATCACCTCCAATAACCACCAGGGCATCAACGCCCTGTGCCTTTAAGTTTTTGTAGGCTGTAGCCATGCCTTCATCTTCTTTAAAAGGTAAACAGCGCGCTGTTTTTAAAATAGTACCTCCCAAATTAAGTATGTTACTTACCGAGCGGTTGTTCATATCGTACATATCGTTTTCGATAAGCCCTTTATAACCCTGTCTCACACCAACAACCTCAAGGCCATTATATAACGCGGTTCTAACAACTGCCCTAATGCAGGGATTCATTCCGGGAGCGTCGCCGCCCGAAGTTAAAACTGCAAGTTTTGAAATTTTACGCATCTTTACATCACTTAAATTTGTGCTACGAAGATACTGTGTGTAAATTACACCATTAAATTTTATTTATTTTTTTTTGGATTAAGAATTAAGGACATATATTTAACAAGTAAACTTAAATCCCCATACAGTTTTGGAAGTAATGCTACCCAAGTTTGATTCCGTATTCTCTATTGACTGCGTAATTTTTGGCTTTGAAGCCGGAGAGCTTAAAATTTTGCTGATCGAGCGCAACGAAGAACCGTATAAAGATTGGCTGGCGCTGCCTGGTTATATTGTTGAACAAGACGAAAGTATCGATGATGCTGCCGAACGTATATTGTATGAACTCACGGGTTTGCGCGATATGCACATGCAGCAGTTTCATACTTTTGGCGAAGTGAACAGGCACCCCCAGGGCCGGGTTATTACCGTGGCCTATTACGCGCTGATACGCATAAACGGGCAAAAAGAGCTAAGACCGGTTACCCAGTATGCCAAAAAAGCGTTCTGGCACCCGGTTAGCGAACTGCCTAAGCTGGCATYTGACCACAGCGAGATATTTAATACCGGTTTTAACAAGATTCGCAGGCGGTTGCATTATCAGCCGATAGCTTTTGAGTTGCTGCCCGAAAAATTCACACTAACCCAACTGCAGTCGCTTTATGAGGCTGTTTTAAATAAAAAGCTGGATAAAAGGAATTTCAGGAAAAAGATGCTGAGTTACGGGTTTTTAAAAGAATTAGACGAAAAGCAAAAAGGGGTATCATATCGTGCTGCCAAGCTGTATAAGTTTGATAAACGGAAGTATGGCAAAATATTTCAGGGCGAAATGACTATTGGATAGGAGATTTTGGGACTGTGAGACTGTGGGACTTTAGGATAGAGGATTATTGGAATAATATAGTATAATAAGATACAGGAAGAATTTATAAAAAAGCAAGGGCCGGAAATTATTTCCGGCCCTTGCTTTTTTATCTTTTATCTAATAGTCCTTTATCTTTATCCTAAAGTCCCACGGTTCCATAGTCCTAAAAGTCTTATAAAGAGCTTGGTGCCAAATCTAAATGGTATTTTACCAGGTTATCTATAGGCGAGCGGATAATGTTACCTACTACCATTCCGTTTTCGGTAACAACCTCTTCTAAAACGTTCCTGAAGTTATAACCAACTGAGCCTATGCAATTAAAGCTGTATTTCTGATAATCAGGGTAGTGTGTTACCAGGTTACGGAAAAAATCTTCGAATGAAGTGCGTACCAGGTTGCGTGAGTATTCAATGTGAACGTTGTTATCATAAACAAATTTGCTGAAGCTGGCGCAAAAGCGGTTGGCACGGGGTTGGGTGTAAACCTGCTCGTTTATATCATCGGGAGTAAGTTTATAAGTTTCCCAAAACAAATTGCGTACAGGCTCGGGCATGTAACCACGTAAATAATCAACCAGCAATTTTTTGCCAATATAACAGCCACTGCCTTCATCGCCCAGGATATAAGCTCCTGAGTCAATGTTTTGAAGCACTTCTTTGCCATCGTAAATACAGGTATTGGTACCTGTACCCAAAATAGCTGCAAAACCTTCATTATTACCTAACACGGCACGGGCCGCGGCAAGCAGATCATGCCCAATGTTTACTTTTGATTTGGTAAAAACAGCCTGCATAGCTACTTCTACGATCTTACGCATTTCGGGGGTCGAACAGCCTGCACCGTAATAATTTACTTCGGTTATTTCATCTTTTTTAAGGTCGGTTGGCAAACTTTCATTTAATGACTGTATGATATACTCCGTACCAGAAAAATAAGGGTTATAACCCTCAGTGTTAAAATACACTTTTTTACCTTCATCGGTAACCAGACACCAATTTGTTTTAGTTGAGCCACCGTCAGCAATTATGATCATAATTAAGTTTTATTAAAAAAATTGGGTTAAAAGTATGATTAACTTATTGTAAAAAAAACACTTTCTATTTTAAAAAATAAAAAATGCTGTTTCCGGGTCAATAATACTCTTTTTTGTGTACAAAAAAACGTTTTAAATGCATTAAACACTGGTGTTGACACGCACTTTATTAAAAATTAAAAAATTACAATAACCGTATGATTAACATGTAAATAACATACAGGCAATTAAGTTACTGTAATTTGCAATTGTACGTAATGTTAAATTATTTAGCAACAATATGTTTATTTACGCTTTATAACCCTTACATTTTACAACTACAAAAATGACAGGGAATTGTTGGAGAGGATGTGCGTTATTTTAATGCCAGGAACTTTTTCTTTTAACCAGGTTGCCATAAATTCTGAACCTGGTTCTTCACTGGCAATATGCCCCAACACGATGAGCGAAAGGTTTTGACCTTTTGCCTGCGCGTCGCGTACATACTCTGCAGTTTCCCACTCCTGTATCTCGCCGCATATTAAAACATCCGGTTTTTCTTTACTCATAGCCTGTATTTGCCGGGTACCGCCTGCAGCGCCGGGCATCAGCAATATTTTTTTACAGCTTTGATTGAGGTTGCCTATGTACCTTACCTTGCTAATGAACAGCTTTTGCTTTACATATTCAATTAATGAGCCCAAAGAGGTGGCCGGAAGCATGAGTATATTACTTGCCGAAGGGTTGTAATAGCCCGACCAGTTAAGCTGCTTTAATAAACCCATCCTAACACCATCGGGGACCAGGCTGTGTATATAATCGTGGTTGCGCCATACGGCTATGTTGTGTTGTTTTAACAGATCGGCTTTATAACGGTAAACATCGTCATTTGCCAGCCAGGAGGTATCGTCCTGGTGATTGTAAAAAGTAGGTTCATGGGCAATGATGAAATTGGCACCCAGTGCTATAGTTTTTTTTATCACTTCAACAGTGGCGAACATGGTGGTAACAATGCCAGTAACCTTAATATCACGGCTGCCGGCTTTCAGGGTATCAACCGTATTGCTAAAGGGAGCTCCCGATATTTGCTTCGTAAACATATCCATGATCTCGCCCACGGTTATATCTTTCTCAACATCAAGAAAACTACCGGCTTTGCCTGCCAGCGGCGATGTTAAAAGGGCTGTAACGCCTGCCACTTTGGTAAGGTTGTATATAAATTTGCGCCGGTTAAGGTCACCGTTTAAAGGGAACAGGTTTTTTGTTGTGCTCATGGTAATTATTGGATGATCAAATATAGAAAATAGGGGTATACAGGTTATAGATAAAAATACAACAAGCCATTCATGTTAATAACCATAAGCCAGAATCGATGTGCATTTGCCAGGTCAGTTTATTTTAAACACATGTTTAAGTTTTTCCTGACTGAGGGGCTTTGATATAAACTCTTTAACAGTGGGGTATGATCGTGATTTATCAATATCCTCAGCAAAAACTGATGAGCTTACAATATAAATTTCAATTTTACCAAATGGGTCAATCCTCATGCGGTCAAATACATCCAGAAAATCCCACCCATTCATAACGGGCATGTTGATATCTAAAAAAATGTAATCCGGTAATTCATCAAAGTTGTCGATATTAAGAAGCTCAAATATGGCATCTTCACAATTGATAAAAGTTTTGATCTTAGGATTTATCAACAGGCTGTTAATATACTTTTGCGAAATATAGTGATTGATGTCATCATCATCTATACAGAAAACTTTAGTATGTATATTGCTAACAGTCATGTTTTTACAAGAGTTCAATATTTAAAATTGTTTTTATAATATTAATAAAACCTGATTAGGCAAAAGTATTAATTACCTGATGCGCTTAAATACGTGTTTTCACGGTATTTAATGGTGGTTTTTACGCATTTAATATCTTTTATATATTATAAATCACTTGCTGCATTATGGCGGCTATTTATAACACAGGAAATAAATATTATACGAGTAATACTAATTCAACATCTTAAATACAATGAAGTAACAAAATTGATTGATATTTCAGCATAATTTTGCATATTTGCACCGCGAAAAAAATCGCGATGGTCTCATAGCTCAGCTGGATAGAGCAACAGATTTCTAATCTGTCGGTCTCAGGTTCGAATCCTGATGAGATCACGAAATTCGAAGCCTTTCTGTGTAGCAGAAAGGCTTTTTTATTGCTGTATGTGGCTTAAAGCTTTAAATGCGGGTTTGTAATCTAATCTGTTAACTAATAAAATCTGTTTGTTTCCTTTTGTGTGTTGAATCTTGCCCTGTATTTCAGGATCTCACTACTCTTTCTTTGGTTCCTTATTCCACGTTTTACCTTTATAGGTTATTACATTGCCTTCAAAGCGACTATCATAATCATTCAAATCAAGCTGTTCTTCAACTATTCTAATTATACTATAAGGTGATGTTGTCCGGACCACTCGAGGGTAGGTTAGACTTGTTGTTGCAAAGGTTTCCTGTTCTTGCACTACCAGGTAATCATCGCCATTACGGTAAACACTTGTGTCGTACCATTGAAAAGTTGGTAACATTAAATTTAAAACCCACAAGAAACATAAAGGTATTGCAAGGCAACCTGATAATATTTTTGCAAGTAAGGTGACGCGTTTATTAGGTCTAATAAAAACTGCCAAAGTGCATAATAGCCCAAGTAAGCCAAATAATCCCATCGAAGAATCTGTAAGACAGGCTAATACACTATCTCTTATTTGAATTGAGAATATAGATTCCCATGGCAGAAAGCCAAGTATCGTGATAACGACAAAGAACATTATAAGCCTAAGAGACCATTTTTTATGTTTCAAGGTTGGTGATAAAGGTTCAGTCATACAAACCGAAAGTAATCACTTAAAAGGTGATTCGCAATATCAGAATTGAGAATATTTGATAGCTGAATTGCTACACTTTTTTCAAAAAAAGGGTTCTTAACACCCTTATTAATCAAGTGTAGTAAATCCATAAAATACAGGGAATTATTGTTTGGCAGGTAAATGACTTTTTACCTTGACTAACTATTTACTCCTTTAATTTGATCCCGATATATAAAAATAATCGCCCCTGCTATCCCCAAAACCTTCAAAATTTTCAGGACCAAATGATGACCTGATCACTTTTGAAACATAGAAATCATTTTGATAGGCGGTAAATTTTGGTGTGTTGCCATTGAGCGTATATAACGTTAAATAGCTTCTAAAAATCAGGGGACTATTCGTCTTTTCAAACTYTGCTATTTTTACATTTACGGCCCCTCCTCCATAACCCGAGGGTAATTTGGTTTTTGTAAAAAGGCTATCGGCAATGTATTGGAATGATCTGCTGTTGATTTTGGTCATGGTTTTGGTGACCTGCGAATGCGGGGGTAAAAAGGCTACATTTTTGGGTAATATTACGTGTGCGTCAATGCTCGCATTTGAATAACTGACACCCCGCCCAATTGAAGTTCCGGAAATTTCCCCGTTAACCTGTATGGGTTCATCAGCATAGCTGTAGCTATTATCATCATTAATAAATGCAGACCGTTCCCAATCCACATAAACAGGTTCATTAAGTTTATTATAAATATTTACATGAATAGGTCCGTTTTGGCCGGCAAATGAATACACAATTTTTACAGAATCGTTTTCAAGTTTAAATGTGCCTGTTTTTTCATCATGGATGGTGTTTGTACTGCTGAGGGTATTCATTTGATACGTGCTGCATGACGACAATAATGCTATCGCCATTGGAATGATAAGTAGTTTTTTCATTAGGCTTTAATATTTATGATCGTATGACTAAAGAATTCCTGTAGCGTTTAATGAAAAGGGATTGTCGTAAGAATTTTACACAGTATGATACAACTGGAGTTTAGTCATAAAATTAAAAAGCCTCAGCAATTATATTGCTGAGGCTTTTGTTATGTAAAACTTTTTGTCGTCAATAGTAAAAAACATTGGTTTGTATGTCTGCAGTGAGCTTTTTCGCATCGGTAGCGGTGGTTAGCCCGTGCAGCCATACCGTATATACCGAACCACTGCGCAGGTTAACATCGGGCAGGCTTACCAGTACAGTTGATGTGCCTTTTTGGCGTATCTCCAGGGTGTAAGTGCTATTGCCCTGTACCGGTACAAAAGCCGATGCTGCTTTGTATGCCTTATCGCTTGCCAATACGGCGCCGCTTTTTATCCCCAGATCAACAGAGCCCGCATCCGGACTAACATTTACCAGGCGTATGGTAGCTTTACCGGCATCAGGCTGGATGATGGAATCGGCCAGTAATACGATATCGGGCGTGCTGGCTACGTTTGTCAAATAAATGGAATAGAATTTTTTGGCTTCCAGGGTTATGGAATCCGATTTGATTTTTTGTTGTGAGCCTGCTACATAAAAGGTCGCGGTTCTTTTACCGGGAAAGGCGCGGAGATAATCCAAACCATGCCCATAGCGGATGGGGAGGTTGTTTGCCTGGTTCTGGTCTAAAAAGAAACTCACTGGCTGGGCATCCGGCGAAGCGTTGATAACCGAAATGAGTGCTGCAGGTTGCTCTACATAATGGTTGTCGTTGTCCTTTAAACAGGATGTAAGCAACCCTGCCAGCAAACATATCATCCCGACTATGCCTGCCCGCCTTTTTAAATTTTGCTGAACGTTTTTCATATACTGAATTATTTATTAAGATAAACTGATATTTACTTTACGTAACCAACAGGTGAAAGTGATACAATGGCAAAGCATTTTATCTGTTAAGCTGCTCAATAGGTTTTTGATCAGTGTTGCGTAAAAATTAAGCTTAACTATAAAATTGTTGGTTTATTCATGCAGCTTTGTCTGCCTGGGTAAACATTACTTTTTAAATAAAACTGCTTTTACCTAATCCAGATATACTATTTACATTACACATATACTCTTACTCTATGAAAGCATTAACATTTTCAGTGTTTGGAGATCCGGAAGTTCTTCAATATAAAGAGGTTGACAGCCCGGTATTAAAAGCCAATGAGATCCTGGTAGAAATGAAAGCCATCGGTCTGAATTTTTCTGATACTGAGAGGCGAAAGGGGAATTACCATTTGTTGGGCAAGCCGCCTTATATTGCCGGTTATGAAGGCGCCGGTGTGGTGATTGATAGTAACAATCATCCGGATTTTAAACCCGGCGACAGGGTGAGCTTTGGGGATGTGCCTTTTGCTAATGCAGAGCAGGTTGCCGTTCCGGTAACACATGCTATTCCGCTACCTTCAGAAATAAGCTTTGAAACAGCCGCCGCTATACTTTTACAAGGAATGACCGCACATTACCTTGCTACGGACAGCCATGAAGTAAAGCCTGGCGAAACCGTGCTGGTCCACGCGGTTGCTGGCGGAGTTGGTCAGTTGCTTACACAAATATGCAAGCTGCTGGGTGCAAAAGTGATCGGCCTTACTTCGTCAGAAGCAAAAAAGTCAAATGCGCTTGCTACAGGGGCCGACGTTGTTTTTTTATACCAGGACGATTGGAAAACCCAGGTGTTAAATTATACCGGTGGCAACGGGGTTGATGTTGTTTATGACAGTGTTGGAAGCACCTTAAATGATAGCCTTGCCGTAACAAAGATCAAAGGTACAGTTGTGCTGTACGGAAAAGCCGGCGGCGTGCCTGAACCGCCGTCGTTTGAATTGCTGATGGATCACTCCAAAACCATTACCGGCGGCGATCTGTGGAGTTATCTTACCTCAAAAGAAGAAAGGGTAAAAAGATCCGCTGTATTATTCAACTGGATAACTGCCGGAAAGATCAGGCTATCTGAGCCTACAACCTTTAAACTATCTGAAGGTAAACTGGCCCATGAGTTTATGGAAAGCAAAAAAAGTACAGGTAAAATAATTTTGATTCCCTGATTAAGCGACCACCTATTCAAGCGTCCATGCTTACCTTTTTAATAATTATTTAAGTAAGCGTGGACGCTTACTTTATATAACAGGCAGAGTAGCAAAGTATGCATTTCATTACCGTTGGCTTTAGCCAACGGTAATATAAGATGTAAATAATAGTGGCTTCAGCCCAATCCTTTTATACAATTCCTTAAGTCTCCCAGCTTGGCGCAAGTATGTCGGGCTGGTAAGCGAGTAAAAGCTACTTGTGCCTTAATAAATTGAAAGTGGTGACAGTGTTTTGTCAGTAGGGTTAAATATGTAAATCATTGATTGTCAGATATGAGTTAGTGTTCATGAGCGTTCACGGGTGTACATATGAACACTTACAGGCAGCGTAAAACAAAAAAGCCCTCACTGTCCAAAGGGTTCAGCACCGCCTATTAGTTAAAAGAAATCCTTTATCTAAGCATAATAATAATTTCATCTGCTACACTTAGCTTTTATCATTATCTTCATACCGCCTTCACCAGCAATTATTCGTATGCCGATGCCGATTAAAAAAATATTGTTTAAAACGCTTAAAATAAGCGCTATTACCATTGTGAGTTTATTGTTATTGATGTTTTTGTTGCCGTATCTTTTTCCTGAAACGGTTACCAATAAGATAAAACAATGGGCAGGCGGCAGCATTAATGGCAAGCTTAATTTTACCAGTACCCGGTTATCCTTCTTTAAAAGGTTCCCTGCGCTTACCCTTACATTGAATGATTTTTCGCTGCATGGCAGTGTGCCTTTTCAAAACGATACGCTGGTGGCGGCCAAAGAGGTTTCGCTGGCTATTGACCTTTCGTCGGTGTTTAAAAGTAAGATCAATATCAACAAGATTTACCTGAGCCAGGCTGTGATCAATATTCAGGTAGATAGCGGCGGTAAAGCCAATTACAATGTATATCAATCAAAAGATACTAAGCCAGCAAACGCGGCGGATACCAGCAGCGCGTCATTAGGTATTGAACAGATATTGGTTGAAAATAGCCGTCTGGTTTATAACGACCGCTCGATGCCCATGCTGATAAACGCCCGCGATTTTAATTACAAGGGCAGCGGCGACCTGAGTAAGGATATTTTTGACCTGTACAGCCACGTGCAAGCTGCCTCGGTCGATTTTTATTACGGAAATAAAGCCTATGTGCTCCATAAAAAGGTAAATGCCGATCTGGTGACCAGCATCAATACCAAATCACTGGCTTTTGCTTTTCAAAAGAACGATCTGCTTATTAATCAATTACCGGTTAAATTCAAGGGCCGGTTTGAGTTCCTGAAAGATGGTTATGATATGGATTTCCGTGTCACATCTGACCAAAACGACCTGAGCGATATTTTTACCGCGCTACCTGCCGAGTATGCTAAATATGTGGATGATACCGAAATAAACGGGGCGGGTAATATACAGGTAGCACTTACCGGCAAATACATCGCCTCAAAAAACATCATGCCAGATCTTAATTTCAGCATGAAGGTGCGCGATGGGTATGTAGCTAACAAAAAAACACCCGAACCGGTAAAAAACCTGTACATCAATATGGACGCTAAACTGCCCGGCCTTAATCCGGATAGCTTGAAGCTGAATATCGATTCTATATATTTTAACATAGGTAAAGACTACTTTGGTTCGGTAATAAAGGTACAGGGGATCAAAGAGCCGCAGATCTTCGCCAAGATCAACACCGAGATAGATCTGCAAAAATGGAACAGGGCTTTTGGTGTTAAAGCCGTCGACCTTAAAGGCCGCTATTCTTTACATATGCTGGCCGAAGGTAAGTACGCCAAAGGCGTAAAAAGGACCGGAGGTTTAAGGCCTAAGGTTGACACGGTGATCACCAGCATTCCGAAATTTATGCTCCGATCGTCATTCAGGGATGGGTATTTTAAATATGCCAGCCTGCCCGAGGCTATTAAGAGCATAAGCTTTGACCTGAACGCCGATTGTCCTGACCATGATATTGCCCATGCCACCATGCAGGTTAGCAACCTGAACGTGATTGCCCTGAATAACTATTTAAAAGGCTATTTTAAACTAAGTAATACCGCCGGGGCGCTGATTGACGCGGGCATTAAGGCTAAATTTCACATGGCCGACCTTAAACAATTTTTACCGGCCGATAGCGCCATGGATATTCGCGGTGATTTGACAGCCGATGTGCAAACCAAGGGCAGATACATTCCCGCCCGCAGGATCTTCCCGGTTACCAACGCGCAGGTAGAGCTTAAAGATGGGTATATCCAAACCAAATATTACCCGCATCCACTGCAAAATATACAGGTGAGCGCTGATATCCGTAACAATACAGGCTCCTTAAAAGGCCTCAAGGTTAACATCAAACCGGTATCGTTTAAGTTTGAAGGGCAACCCTTTCTGCTTAAGGCCGACCTTCGAAATTTTGACGATCTGGATTATCGTATTGCCTCGCGCGGCCGGCTGGATATTGGTGCTATTTATAAAGTGTTTGCCCTGAAAGGTTATGATGTAAAAGGCTTTATCAGTACTAATTTTTCATTAAAAGKTAAACAAAGTGATGCTACCGCGGGCCGTTATGACCAGCTGGCCAACTCGGGCACCATGAAAGTGAAGAATATCACCCTAACATCAGAACTGTTCCCCAAACCGTTTCTGATCAAAACCGGAGTATTTAGTTTTAATCAGGATAAGATGAAGTTTGATCAGTTCACAGCCAATTACGGCAAGTCGGTAATTGTGCTGAATGGCGCGCTGTCAAACGTAATAGATTATGCACTTAAACCAAATTCGCCGCTTAAAGGAGAATTTAACCTGAATAGTGGTTTGATCATAGCCGATGATTTTATGGCCTTTGCCGGTACGCCTGCATCTGCCAAGCCAACCAAGTCAAATGGTGTAATTTTGGTGCCCTCCAACCTCGATCTTAATTTTACAGCCGATGTAAAAAAAGTAAAATACATGGGCCTGGATATCAGTGATGCTAAAGGACAAATGACTATCAATAACGGGCAGATCCTGCTTAAACAAACCGGCTTTACCCTGATAGGTGCGCCGGTGGTTATGGATGCTACCTATGGCAGCACTACTCCGCAGAAAGCGTATTTTGATTATCATATTAATGCCAAAGAGTTTGATATACAGCGGGCCTATAAGGAGGTGAAAATGTTTCATGATATGGCATCATCGGCCGCGCATGTGCAGGGTATTGTATCGTTAGATTATAAGCTGAACGGTAAACTCAACGGCGATATGAAACCCATATATCCATCCATAAAAGGCGGGGGAGTGCTTTCGGTAAAGAAAGTTAAATTATATGGTTTTAAACTGTTCAGCGCGGTGGGTAAACAAACCGGGCACGACAGCCTGGCCAAAGGCGATGTGAGCAAGGTAGATATCAAGAGCACCATTGCCAATAACATCATGACCATTGAACGTACCAAAATGCGCATGGCTGGTTTCAGACCGAGGTTTGAAGGCCAGGTAAGCCTGGATGGAAAACTAAACCTGCAATTCAGGCTCGGGCTACCACCATTTGGCATCTTCGGCATCCCTATGACCATTACCGGCACCCAGGAAAACCCCAAAATAAAGATGGGCAAAGCGAAGAAAGAAGATGAACTGAAGGAGACGACGGAGGATGGGCAGTAGGGGAGAAGAAGTATATTATATGAATATCTTCTCGATTATTAAAGGATCGTTTTGTAGATACTTAATTTGAGATTTTGTCCAGAAATTGATGTTGAAAACAACCGACGTACCATAGTTTTGCCATTCCTGATTTTTATGTTTTACTTGCAATGTCCACTTGAAATTATGGCCATTTTTTGAAAATTCCTTCAATCTTGCCATACCAGTTAGGCTTAAATAAATTATATCCAGTATTTTTTCGTGATCTTCTTCTGTGTTTTCAAAATATTTATTGAATTCATTTAGCTCAAGTCTTATCCCTGAGTACTGCTGCAAAGTGTTTTTAACAATCTCAATTAATGGCAAGTTACCCATGGTTCGATTAAGTAATATCTGCGTAGGTATTGTCTTAGAATAATGCGCTTTCAAATATAGGGAAAGACAAATCCCTAATCCGGTTCAGACAAAATCAATACTCAAACGTTTCATAATGCTCCACATGTTCTTCAAAGTCCAGTAAATAGTCTTTGTCATCGGGGTAGTAGCGGGCTTTTTCGTATTGTTTGCCGGCAAAATTTTTAATGCTATCGAAGGAGCTCCATTTGGTAACGGTCCAGAAATGGCAAATATCGCCCTCCGTTTTTCGCCACACCTCTACTGATAAATTCCCATCAATATTCTTGTAATCCGGGATGCCACTTTTTTTAAGATAGTCCAGATAAATGTCGGCATGTTCTACCCTGGTTGTGCCGTGCCAAATGCGGGTGATAACTGGTTTCATGTGTTTATTTTAGTATTAATAAACAATACCTAAAATTACAACATGTTTGTTGGATAATCAAAATAATCCTTTAATCCTAAAAATCCTGGTTCCCCATTGAAAACCGTACGATAGTAAATTGTTAACTCCGTATGTAGGCTCCTGAAATAAATTCGGGATAACTAACATTTCCCTAAGCTCTTTTAAAATACACCGCTCCCGGCACCTCAGGAACTCCATTGTTAGACCTGAACTAAGTAAATAATCTTATTGGTATTGATAGATGTTTATTTGTTATCTTGCTAATTATCACATGTTTATGTCATTTATTTACATATTATTATACATAATTCATATCCATAAAAAAAGCATGATAATAATATTTAGATTCAATTATATATTAAAGCATAAACTAATTACCTATCACTATGAAAAATATTTACCCCTTATTTTTACGGTTGGCTATTGTTATTTTATTTATAATTCCAACCCGTTTAATGGCTCAAACACAGGCATTAAATAAATGGTATATTACCACCGTTGATTTGACTGTTAAGTCAACTCCTTTAAATAATAATAATAAGGATAGTGCTGTAGTCTATAGAGTTAGGCCAGGGACTAAATTTACCGTCATAGATATTTCGAATAATGATTATCGCATTCTTTTTGGTTACTATGGAAGCAAAGGTTCCCCAACCGGTGGTTCTGTATCTTCTAAAGCAGGTAGACCCCATAGTCTGAGAGATTTTAATTTTGATACTGTCAGAAGTTCTAATTTAACGCGCTATCCCAGAGATTCGGCATTTATTCAAAAATGGGCAAACTTTAAAATATTCTCTATTTCTGCAAAAGATTTGAGTGAAAAATCTGTTATTTACTATACAGGTGATGTCGACTTTACCTACGGTGCTTTAACATTGCCGTTGAAAATAAGATTTGGTAATGGCGGAAGCATTTATTCTGCCTATGAAGAGAATTTAAACTTCGGATTAACATTTGGTTTAAAATATACAATCCCAAGCACTAAACCTCAATCAATAAATTTGTTAGGGCTAATTGGGGCCACAAGTGTGAATTTGGACAGCGTTGCTATTAAAGATCCGAAATTTTACAGTTCAAAAATTACAAGTACAAAGGCTGTTTCTGTTGGAGCCGGATTAGTGTACCAATACTCGAGTTTTCAAGTTGGATTATTCGTTGGCATTGACCATATTTCAGGAGAGTTAGGCAGGCAATGGAAACATCAGGATCGCCCCTGGTTGGGGATTGGCATTGGTGTGGCGCTCTTTAATAAAGATTCTGCAGCTAAAAGCTCTTCGGTAACAAACACCCCATGATTATGAATCGTAAAGGAATCATGTTTGCTTAAGTGAAAAATACAATTAATTAAAATTATTAATTACTACGGGCGGATAAAGAGCATTAATAGCTCTATTGATTTTGCTTTGCCCACGTTTTTAATTGCTCTATGGCTTTTGCTAATACACCTGCTGAGCCTTTAAATGCGGCAGAGCCATTTGGTTTTCCGTCAACACTATACCATTCATAAAAGCCATTGTCTCTAATAGTTCTGCTGATCATGGGTTGCAGTTCCTGATAGGCTTCCTTAATAAAACCATAGCTGATCAGTTGCTGAATCATGCGGCCGCCAAACCAATCCCAATCACCGCCATTTTGATAAATGTAGGGTTTGGAAGCAGTAGAGTTTTTATAGATGCCATCAGGGTAGGGCGGGTAAAGGGTTAAGCCAATAGAGGGCGCACCCGATAACTTCACATTGCGGAGCATGTCGTTATTAACCAGCCTGATCTCGGCCATTGACAAAATTCCGGCTTCAATGGCTATAGCTGTTCCGCCATGAAAGTAGATCTTGTTTTCATTAAAATCTGGTGGAAAAGGTGATTTATCCAAATATAGATGCGGAATGAACTTGTGCTTTTTAGCATCCCACAGATATTTTCGGATGGAGTTAACTGTAGTAGCTTTTAGCTGCTGCCACTTTTGTTGATATTTCCCTGTTTTATAAAAACCGGCCATATCATTCAGCGCTATCACCAGCATAGCATTATCATATATGTCAACAGCCCAATGGGTGTTTTTATCAATATCAACCACTGCACCGCCTTCTATTTGCACATCGCCCCAATCCTGCGTAGTGGCGCCGGTTATTAGCTGGTATTTTGCAGAATACCGGTTCTTTAACAGGTAGGCAATAGAAAGTTCAAGCCGGGTTAGCGCGGTTTTGCCCGCAATGGTTTCCTGCAGGATTGACTCGTCGCCGGTTATACGGATGTATTTGGCGATAGCCTGTATCAGCGAAGTTTCCTGATCTGTTTCCACCGTGTTTTTAAAACCTACGTGAGCAGGGTCATTGGGCGAGGTGTACATATTGGGGTCGCCCCAGGTTACATGACCCTTTAACACATAGCCATCTACTATCTCGCCGTTAGATTGCTGCAGTCTTAAAAAGTTGAGCAGGTTTTCGCGGATACTGTCACGGCTGTAAACCTTGCATGAAGTTTCAATAAATGTGTTAAAATCGCGGATCCATACTTGCGGATAACCATCGCCGGCGTTAAAACCCTTGCTTAAAAGAGTGGTAGCTTTTGCATAAACCGTATCCAGGCTTTTATCGGCGATGATTTGAGCGGCAAGTTGCTGATGTTCTTGCGCTTCACCCTTTAGGGTAACATCAAGTAATAATACAACAAGCAGGAGGATATTTTTCATGCCGCAATCTAAGAAAAATTGATCCCGTAAAATAATCTGCCATTACTTCATACAAATCGGGCGGATAATTCATCCGCCCGATTTAAGCTAAAAGAAAAGATAAGTTTAGTTGCCGTTTGCGAAAGTTTTTTTGCCGAAATGGCTCAACAGGAATAACGATGCTCCCAGAATGCTTATATCTTTTATAAGAAATGAGCCGGTTCCCGATGGTGCCCAAACGCCATCAACCCTGGCAACTGTATCTGGTGTGGTAAGGAAAAATGTGCTTGTTACAAAGAAAATGACCACACACAATATACTGCCCCAAAAACCTACCCTTGGCGAAAAATTACCTGCCAGTATAGCTAACGCGGCAGTAATCTCCAATACGCCAATAATTGCCGATGTTGTTGTAATACTGAAAATATGGTACATCCAGCTCATGAGCGGACTATTTTTTATCAATCCAGCGATGTCATTGCTTTCGGTAGGTGTAAATTTAAATGCCCCGATCCATAATAGAATTATAGCAATACCGAAGCTTGATACGATGAAGGCTACATTTTTTTCATCGAGCCATTTGGCCAATTTTAATAGTTTCATTTTGCAGTTTATTTTGATGATTAATTATTTACCTTTTGCATCATTAGTCGTATCATCAGGAAATAGCTTACAAAATGTTACTCTTTTTTTCAAAGGCTCCTTTTTAGGGGTTTTAAATTGAAGGGGGCAGCCTGCCACTCCTTTAACATTACTATTCAGTTTTCAAATCACTAAATCATCTTAAATATGCTTTGGCTTTTTAACCGCAGCATGTTATATTAGCTTATTCTTTTCCTTTTCTCCAATTATAGTATTACCAGTAGCCTGTTTATCAATAACTTCTGTTAAAAAAAACTAAAAATGAAAAAGGTATCGTTGTTTTTGGCACTTCCTGTTCTTTTGCTCGGAACATATTTGTTTGCATTTCAAACCAAAAAATTACCAGGCGGAAATGTGATCAAAAAAACAAATGCTGTTATTTGCAGTTCGTTTGCGGCTGTTGATGATGGGATCACCACTGCAAATGGAAAATTCATCATCAGGTTACCCGGTTGGGGGCATTATAGTTACCATATTTCAACGCGTAATGATAGCGCGCAATTTTATTTTGACCAGGGCTTAACTATGTATTATAGTTATCATTTGAAAGAGGCATTTGCTTCGTTTAAAGAAGCCGCACGATTTGATCCTTCTTCACCTATGACTTACTGGGGGCAGGCATTAAGCATGGGCCCTTACTATAATGCCGCTAACCTGTACGTTGTGCCAAAAGGATTACCCGCGGTTTTAAAACAATTGAATACCACTGCTAATCGTGCAACCGAAAAGGAAAAAGAGCTCATCAGGGTAATGAACCTCCGGTATCCTTTGGTAAATGAACAAACAACAAATGATAATATGGGTTACGCGAAGGGAATGAAGGCGCTGATATCAGCATACCCTAAAGACCAGGATATTAAAACACTATACATAGATGCCATGATGCTGATACATGCATGGGATTTTTGGACTACTGATGAATTGGCAAAAGAATGGACACCGGAACTGGTTGACCTCTGTAAAGGTGTTTTGAAAACAGATCCTGATCATCCTGGTGCTTTGCATTATTATATTCACTTAACAGAGGCATCCCGTAATCCAGAAGTGGCTTTGGCGAATGCCGAAGGTTTAAAAAGGAATTTTCCCGGCGTAGGACACATGGTTCATATGGCGAGCCATGTTTACCAAAGAAACGGATTATATTTTCAAGGTGTTGATGCCAATACCAAGGCTAACAAAAGTGTTCTTTTATATTATTCAATTGCAAAAAATGTTCCTCTTGCCAAGTCTATACCCCACCTGTTTGCTGTTGAAACTTATTGTGCCTTAAGTGGGGGAATGTATGAAGAGGGTATGGATGCTGCTTTACGTTGCAGGAATAGTGTTTCGCCTTCTTCGGACGATAATTATAGTCAATATTTGTACATGATGCCCGTACTTACCATGGTACGCCTTGGTAAATGGCATGAAATATTGAAGGATAATAACGCGCCGGATCCCGGTTGGACCTACGCGCAGGTGCTGAATAGTTTCGCAAAAGGATTGGCCTTTATTTATACCGGTAAACGGGATTCTGCCAGCAGGCAGCTCCAGTTGCTACGTGATAAAATTAACGACCCGGTTTTAAAGATCAGGCGCATTCCCTTTAATACCTCTTTTGAGGGCGCCACCATAGCAGAAAATATATTGGATGGTGCAATTTTATTAGATCGGAATAAATATGATGACGGCATCGCGTGCCTAAAAAAGGCGGTAAAGGTTGAAGATGATATGATTTATGCCGAGCCTGCCGAATGGCCCATTCCTGCCCGGCAATTTTTAGGCGCATACCTTTTAAAAAATGGTGATATCACTTTAGCTGAGCAAGTTTACAAGGAAGATCTGGTACATAATCCAGGCAACGGATGGTCATTGCTGGGCTTATACCAAAGTCTTAAAGCACAAAACCGTAAAGAAAAACTTGATTATTATAAGTCGGGTTTTCTTCGCTCGTTTTCACATGCCGATGTAGTGCCCATAGGATCGGTTTTTATGAATTAAAAGCGGAGGGAGAACAGTATACATTCCCTCCCCACGGGAGGGGTGTGCTGGATTGTGCAATGGCAGGGAGGGGTTTCTACGCGCGATTAAACCTGTAATACTCAATAAACCCCTTCCTCCCCCTTCCCAGGGGAAGGAATCGCACTGCCCCTGGCTTTCTTTTTATTTTTCCAACACTGAATAAATTTAGTGTAGAGACATATGTGACGTGTCTCTACAAAATCTTGTTGAAAGAAGCGTATTTAATTATAAATGTGCATCCCGTTTAGTTCAATGCAATAATCGGTTATCCAGGCGCCGGCTGCATCAATATATAAAATATTGGGTTTATTGTTTTTGTTGATGGTGCCTGTACTTATCCACTCATTAACTTTTGCAGGCAGGTACTTGTTGCCGAATATGGCCAGGTCTGTTATGCTTTGGTTTTTTTTGATCACATTGGTCAACAGCATCATTCCGTTAATTACGGGGTTTACCTTTTCATCCTGAAAATCGTTGCATATCAGGGCGGCTTCATCGCTGCTTTGAGTAAGCTGCCAGTCCAAACGAATAAGGTCGTTTTTATTTACGCCGTTTTTCATCGATGTAAAAAACAGTTCTTCCCGGGCCAGCAGCCTGTTGATCTGGTTGGTGGCAGCATAAGCCCTGCGAAAGTTAAGGAAGGTTTTTCCCTTATCGGCCATGGAGTTGGAGTCGATAAGTTTATCGGCGCTGGCATAGCCCTCAAAAGTTACAATCACTTTGCCTGCCAGATCGTTCAGTTTAATTTGACTAATATCTTTTGATTGATTGTTGTAAATATGCTCTTTGCCAAGCGCCCTTATAATGGAATCGGCCACTTTATGGGTAGGGGCTTCTGTAGCGCAAAAATGGCTGAATGTTAAAATGATGAACTCTTTTTTATTACGATCAAGGAAAGTTTTAACCGAATCAAGTATATCCTTAAAACGCTCACCATAACCGCCGCCCACGGCATCGGCCATACAGTCGGACGAGCTGTGCTTGGTGTAAATGCTGTTTTTAAACGAACCGACCCGAAGATCAAACATCCTGATACCGGCATTGAGTTGCCTGCCTATGTTTTGTTTTTGAGTGAGGGTGTTGCAGGGGTTAATGGAGCTGCTTTGCGTACCACCGGTACCATTTAATGCCGACATGCCCGCATCGTGCGAACCTGGGATCACGATGTCTTTCAGTGTAAGGTTTCCTTTGGCTGGGAACAGCGTATCTTCCATCCACCGGGCGGGGTTGTAATTGGCAAAATAACTCAGGTAAAGCTTCTGATCTTCGCCAATAAAGGCCATAATGAATTTTTTGGTATCTACATTACATATAGATACGGGGTAGGGTGTTTTAAAATAGTCGGGCAAAGTATGTTCATCACGGGGTTGAGTTTGCTCGTTTTCGGTAGCATAATAAATGCGGTTATCCTTCTTATTACCTTTCCATACGTAAAACAGGCGGGTAGTATTAAACGCATGATATACCGCCGGCGGTACTTTGGATTTTGATTTGCCAACAGCTATCCGGTCGGTGCATGTTTTGGTATCGGTGTTATAATCGGTATAGTAAATGCCCTGATCGTTATAATCTTTATAGCAGATGCGGGCAATGTTATTGGAAAGGGTAACTATAAAAGGATACTCATCGCTTTTTTTATCGGGTATGGTTTGTAAAACAGCGGGTTTAAGTATACCGTTATCATCAGCATCAATAATGGCTACCACCATCTCATTTTTATTATCGGCATGTGAGGCTATCATCATGCGGCCATTAACCACCGTTGCCGTAATGCCAGATTTTAGTTTGGGCGAATTTTCAAAGCTTACCGTATGTATAGTTTGCGTATTAAAGGTGGTGTCGCTGTTGTTAATGACGTACTTTAAAGAACCGTCGGTACCCAGCCATAAAGTATATATCCGGTTATTAACTACTCTTAAAACTGGTGCAAAGGCACTTTGTTCTGTGCCTACTGTTACTTCATTTTGCGAAAACCGGGTATCGTACTGTTTACCCAAATAACATACATGAATATTCCCGGTGGGGCCGGCATCTTTCCAGGTAACAAAATAGCTGCCTTTAAAATTGGTAATATCAATAGCCTTGTCTGTACGGGCCGCAGGCAAAAAGTTAATGGGCTGGCTAAAGCTCAGGCTTTGGGCACTCAGGTGGTTAATATTCGATATAAGTAAAAAGCAAATAATTATTGTGGTGATAGTTAAAAATTTCATGATAAGGAATTAAAATCAACAATAATTTATCTAAATGCTTGTGTATTAAAAAAATATGCAAGCAATATTTTTTCTTTATTGTGAATTTATAATATTTTTATGTAAAAAAATAAGCCTATGTCAAAAATCTTTATCACTTTTTTATGTCTTGTGCTGTTCCTGCAGGGCGTAAAAGCACAAGATGCAAACTATTGGTCGTCGAGTTATAACCCTGCCGGTTTCTTAACCCCCGGGGCGGTGATCGCTTTTAACCGCGACAGCGGGGTCATGTTTTTGAACCCGGCTTTGCTGGCTTACAGTAATAAAAGCTCGGCATCTATCAGCGGGTCAATTTACCAGTATGGCAATATCAAAATAAAGAATGGCGCCGGTACCGGGCTTGATCTTAAATCAACAAATGCCAGCATTATTCCGCAAATGATATCCGCAACTATATCTTTAAAAGGCAAACATCCCTTTACAGTTGGCTATGCGCTCACCCATAACCCGGTCATGAGCTACCAGGTTACACAGCAACGGGATGCCCGGTTTAATGTGCTCGATGATTCGTATAGTCCTGGCAATGAATCTTTTCTTGGGCAATTCAAAAGACTGAATAGTATCAATGAAACTTCGGGCATCATAAGCGGAGGTTTTAAAGCATCTGATCATTTTGCAGTGGGAATATCGGCCGAGGGGCAGCTGCGCAAACAAAGTTTCAATTCCGATTTCAGCTCAAGGGCATTGTATAATATCAACAGTGGCGGTTTAAGTTTGCCACCAATTGCCAATGCAGAGGAGTCATACCTGGCATCTTATTTTCATGCGGGTATAAAGTTTAAGGCGGGTTTATCATATGATGCCGACAGGAGCCACCTTGGGCTCACTATATCATCGCCCCTGTTGCACTTAGCGGGCAGCGCAAACATATTGAGCGATAATGAGCTCAATAATATAAGATTTGCCGGCGATACGCTTAACTTTTTAGCTAACTCCAGGCAGCAAAAGCTTAAAGCTATCTACAAAATGCCCCTGAGCATAGGTTTTGGCTATGCCTATGACGTTAAAAACGGACAAATTTATTTTGCTGCCGAGTATTTTAACAAAGTGAATGAATATAACCTGATAACCCCTCATGACGGAAACTTTGTAAAGGGAGATGTGCCCGTAGATCTTTTTGCTTCATCGTCGCTTAAGTTTAAGGATGTAAGGAAATCAGTGTTCAATTTTGGGATAGGGGCAAGCTATTTGCTGCAGCCTGACGTAACCGGCTTTTTATCGTTACATACCGACTTTAATTATGCCGATAATGGTTTGTATAAAGATGATGACGGCTATGCCGCTAATACAGCCTATTACAATATTTACCATTGCCAGATAGGTGCCAACATCAAGAAACGGAAATTCAATTTCCGTACCGGGTTGTTACTATCATATGGTACAACCAGCAAGTACATGCAGTATGTTAATTTCGATAACCCGAATGAGAACAATACTTTGGCTGGAGATCCAATAAACACCAAGGCCTCAAATTTTTCAGTAGGTTTAATGTTGTCATATATCCATAATTTATAGGCAGCTTTTGGTTATAATATAGGGCATGGGCAACTCCAAATTTAATTTTGCTCTTGTTAAGCTATAAGCGTTTTAAAATCTTATTTTTAGCGCCTCAAATATTGATACACAGTTATCAACTTTATTGTGGTAAACAGCAACTAAAAATGAAAGTTTTAAAATTTGGCGGAACATCAGTGGGTAGCCCCGCCCGTATGAAAAACCTGCTCGACATTATTAATCCCTCCGAAAGGCAGATCATTGTGCTTTCGGCAGTATCAGGAACTACAAATAGCCTGGTTGAAATTGGACAAGCTTATCTTACCGGTGATAAGAAGAAGGCTATTACATTGATCAACATCCTGAAGGATAAGTACGAACTGTTTATAAAGGAGCTATTTACTGACGCTGAGTTTTTAAAATATGGCAAAGAGGTAATTGATTATCATTTTACAGTGCTCAGCAATCTGGCCAATGACCAATTCTCCATTATCGAAGAAAAGATCATACTGGCGCAGGGCGAGCTACTGTCGACCACACTATACCACGTTTACCTGAAAGAAATTGGCGTACCATCGGTTTTATTGCCGGCACTTGATTTTATGAAGATTGATGAGGATAATGAGCCTATTGTTGATCATATCACCGAAAAAATTACCCCTTTACTGGATAAACACCCCGAAGTAAACTTGTTTATTACCCAGGGATTTATTTGCCGCAACGCCTTTGGCGAAATTGATAACCTGCGCCGAGGCGGCAGTGATTATACCGCATCACTTATAGGTGCAGGTATCCGTAGCGAAGAGGTACAAATATGGACCGATATTGACGGCATGCATAATAATGACCCGCGCATTGTTAAAGGCACACAGCCTATTGCCCAGCTATCATTTGATGAGGCTGCCGAGCTTGCCTATTTCGGTGCAAAAATCCTGCACCCACAAAGTGTGTTCCCGGCTCAAAAATATAAGATCCCGGTGCGCCTGTTAAACACCATGGATCCGCAGGCCGCAGGTACACTGATCACCAATACCAGCGAGAAGGACAAGATCAAATCAATAGCTGCAAAAGATGGTATTACGGCTATCAAGATACAATCAAGCCGTATGCTATTGGCCCACGGTTTTTTACGCAAAGTGTTTGAGGTGTTTGAACGTTATAAAACATCTATCGATATGATCACCACATCAGAGGTTGCAGTGTCATTAACCATTGACGATACCACCTACCTGGGCGAGATCACCAATGAGCTTACTGCTTTTGGCTCGGTTGACCTTGATGTTAACCACACCATTATTTGCGTGGTAGGTGATTTTGGTGCCGAGAAGCATGGTTATGCAGCGCGTGTGCTGGAGGCCGTAAAACATATTCCGTTAAGGATGATATCATACGGTGGCAGCGATCATAACCTGTCGTTACTGATAAAAACCGAGGATAAGGTAGAAATTTTAAGGAGCCTGCATAACAGGTTGTTTTAAGAGATTTCGGATTTCGGAATTTCGATTTCGGATTTTTTTAATTGATCGGCGGGGCTGAGTTTTTATCTTAATATAAAATAAATACCAAGAGCGGCAAATGCAGTAGAGATAGAGGTATTTAAAATTAAGCGGTTTAAGGTAAGCTTTCTATCATGATATAATTTATAGCTCGATAAAATACCCGCAAATACAGAAACGGATACACATAATATAATAGACAGATTATTCATCATTACTATGTTTAGTAAAGCTAATATAAATAAATTTCAACAGTTAGAGACCCCATTCTATTATTACGACATGGAGGTATTGCGCCAAACGCTTGATACCTGTCGTGATGCTTCGGCAAAGCATGGTTTTCATGTGCATTATGCCATGAAGGCCAACTTTAACCCCAGGGTGATTGATATGATCCAATCATTTGGGTTTGGTGCCGATTGCGTAAGTGGTAACGAAGTGAAAGCGGCCATTGACCATGGTTTTGATAAAGGTAAAGTTGTTTTTGCAGGTGTAGGCAAATCAGACAAGGAAATAAACCTGGCCCTTGATGCCGATATTTTTTGCTTTAATGTGGAGTCGGTTCAGGAGTTGAATATTATTGATGAGCTGGCCGGGGCTAAAAACAAAAAAGCAAATGTAGCTATCCGCATTAATCCTAATGTTGATGCACACACACATCATTTTATTACCACCGGACTTGACGAGAACAAGTTTGGCATAAACATTTGGCAATTGCCCGATGTAGCCGCTGCTTTACGTAAATGCAGTAACCTGCAGTTTTTAGGCATCCATTTCCATATAGGCTCACAAATTACCGACCTTGAAGTATATAAAAGTCTTTGCACCCGTATAAACGAAATGCAGGACTGGTTTGAGGATCATGGCTTTCAGGTTAAGGTATTAAATACAGGCGGTGGTTTAGGGGTTGATTACTATAATCCCGACGGTAACATTGCCGATTTTGAAAATTATTTCCAGGTATTTAAAAACTTCCTGAACGTTAAACCGGGGCAGGAGGTGCACTTTGAACTTGGTCGTGCACTGGTGGCCCAAAGCGCATCGCTGATATCAAGAGTGTTGTATGTTAAGAATGGCTTGAAAAAGAACTTTTTAATATTAGATGCCGGCATGACCGAACTGATACGCCCAATGCTTTATCAGGCTTATCATCAGATTGAGAATTTGAGCCAGGAGCCAAAAACTCCCGCAACCGGTAACCCACAACCGGCAACCGATAAAATAAAATATGACGTTGTAGGCCCTATTTGTGAAAGCACAGACTGTTTCCAGAAGGATGTTGAGCTACCTGAATCATTTCGTGGCGATCTGATAGCAGTACGTACGGCCGGTGCCTATGGCGAGGTAATGGCATCGGGCTATAACCTGCGCGATAGGGTAGGAAGTGTATATTCTGAATAGTATCTATTAAAGCCGGTAGCCAACTCTTAATTGCACGAAGCTGCCGGTTTCAATAACCGCAATAAACCTGCTTAGCTGCATAAAATACGCGGCAGTGAAAAAGATAGGCGTGTTAAAGCCATTTATTATCTGATAAGGGTTGCTGCTGTTGGTATAGATATTGTTTTTGCCAAACGTACCACCCGAAAAAATACGGAAACCAAACTGATTGTGCGGATTGCGGCTGTGAAAAATTACTTCGCTGGTGAGGCCAAGGGTAACCAGGTCTGTACGGTTGTCGGTATAAAAAGTGGGTTTATTGGTTACCTCTCTCCTAAAACGTATATAATCACCAAACTCATGGCTATAAGCCGCTTCGAAACCAATAATGCGGAAATCTGTACGGCCATGACTTACAAAATAATTTCCGGATAGTCTGCCGCCAACGGCGCCAAAAAATTTATCCTTAAAGTAGTATGGGTCGTTGGTAGTTAATATCGAGTTTTGATAACTGCCCAGCACTCCAAAAGCGCCGTAAGCGAGGTTAAAATGATTATAGGTATTTGCCCTGCTCAAATTAAATTGCCCACTCGTAAGTACATCACCTAAATTGGGACTATTATCAACTACCAATGCGCCTGATAAATAGGTAGCCGACTTTACGGTATCTGATGACATGGGCTTTGGAAGATAGGCAATATCGCTATGATGAAGAGCGGGGCCGTAAATATGATCGCTGCATGAGCTAAGGCTAAAAACAAACAGTAATGCAGCCAGGCAAAAATTAAGTTTCATTGGTGATAAGGATTAGTCCCGGAATTATACCGGAGTACTTTATCAATGATACATTAATCTTCTGATAATTTAAACAGTAAGTTTTTTATCCTAACAACCCAGTAAAATACCCATCAGTAAAATCTGCAGCAAAGTGCAAAACGTTGGGTAGTTTTTCAAATTCATAAGGCTCATGTGTGGTGGTTATCACTACGGCTTTCATCCCGGCGTTGGCAGCTGCTTCGGCGCCTTTGGGTACATCCTCAAATACCAAACAATCGGTAGGCGTTGTGTTTAGCAGGGCCGCGGCCCTTAAAAATGTTTCGGGGTGGGGTTTGCTTAATACCACATCATCCGCGCTTACTATGGCCTTAAAATAGTGCCTGATGTTCAGGTTATCCAACACAAAATCAATATTGAACGGAATGGCCGCCGAGCCAATAGCCATAGGGATACCTTTTTTATAAGCGGCCTCTAAAAATTCAAGCAAACCAGGCAAAAGAGCCAGATAGGGTAGAAATTCCTGTTGATATTTTTCTTCTTTTTGGTACGATAGCTTGTCCATCTCTTCTAAAGTGAAACGGTTTGGGCCAAACATCCTAACCAGCACTTCGGGGTTTTTGCCATACATCTGTTGTTTAACCTCGTTCCAGGTAAAATTACCGCCTAACTGATCATTTAAAAGGGTTTGCCATGCTTTGGTATGATAGGTCATATCATTGATCATGGTTCCGTTAAGGTCGAAAATAAAGGCCTTCATGTATATAAGTCGTTTTTTGGCAAACATACAGTTTCAAAAAATTAAAAGTTGATGACCGCGATATATTCTTTTTAGGGATCACTAAATTTTACGCTCATATTAAATTTGTGTCATTTGTTTACGTGTTGTAATTCAGATACTTGCTAAAAATTTGGCCTGTAAATTTGCCCTTGCGAGTTTGGGTTTGAAAAATAATATGTACCTTGCGGCCTTTAATAAATAAAATAATGCAAAAAGAAGGAACAGTAAAATTTTTCAATGAAACAAAAGGTTTTGGATTTATTACACCAACAAGCGGTGGTCAAGACATCTTTGTTCATTCAACAGGCCTGATCGATGAAATCCGTGAAAATGATAAAGTGGAATTTGAAGTAGAAAACGGAAGAAAAGGTTTAAACGCGGTAAATGTAAAGGTTATTTAATTATAAATTAATCATTAAACGTACCAGGCATCCACTTAGTGGATGCCTTTTTTTGTGCCTGTAAAATAGGTAAAGTCAAAACTGGCATCGTTGTTGTTCTTATAACCATAGGTTAAATCATCTACATTAAAAAACTAAAAATGAAAGATCAAGCGAAAATTATAGCAGCACTTTTGGTAGGCGCAGCGGCCGGTGCCGCGTTGGGTTTATTATTGGCCCCCGAAAAGGGAGGTGAACTAAGAGACGATATTGCCGACTATATTAATGACCTGGTTGATACTGCTAAAAACAAGGCACAATCAACTGCCAGCGATTTAAAAGAATATGGCAGCAATGCTATTGATAAGGCAAAAGCAAAATTTAGCGGTACAGTTAATGATCTGTATGATCATGGTGACGAAGCTATTGAATCCGCAAAATCAAAAGCTAAAGATGCTGCCGATAGGGCAAAAGATTTAGGTGAGGATGCTATAAATGAGGCTAAATCAAAAGTGAAAGGCACTGCGAACGACTGGAACAATTCTGTACAGGGCGCATAATTTTTAGTACTATATTTTAAACAGGAAAGCCCGGTAATTACCGGGCTTTCCTGTTTAAAGCTAATTTTTTATTATTTAATTATAAACTTATTGTTGCTTAGATCGGCATCCATAAATATCCCGCCATCCAATACAGTCGATTGTATGGTTTTACCAGTTTTAATGTTTACTGTTATTTGTTTTTGGTTTTTCTCCCATACGCCGGGTGTTTGATGCAAGCTTTCGCTTGTACCGTCGGTATAAGTTAGTTTAACATCAAAAGGAACAGCAAAGCCACCTATGTTTTTGATGGTTGCGGTGTACCCACCTTTAGCTTTGCTTACATTTTGCAGCGCCAGGTCAATATAATAATTGGTGAAGAACCAGTTGTTGAAGAACCAGTTCAGGTTTCGGCCCGATACATTGCTCATGGAATTAAAATAATCCCAGGGGATGGGGTGTTTGCCATGCCAGCGGTCCATATAACCGTGCAGGGCTTTTTTAAACAGCGCATCGCCCAGCATATCCTTTAAAGCAAGATAACTTAATGATGGTTTGCCATAGGAGTTATTACCATACCCTCCCCTTAGTTCACTCGATGGAGTAATAACGGGCAGGTCTTCGGCTGTAGCCACATCATTTATCCATCGTTCAACCCTAAAATCTTTATAAAGATATTCTGCTTTTTCCTTACCAACTTCGGCGGTACCTATCAGCAGCTCAAAGGTGGTTGCCCAACCTTCGTCCATAAAAGCATACCGGCTTTCGTTAATGCCCATGTAAAAGGGGAAGTAGGTGTGTGCAATTTCATGATCCTGTACAAATTGCGAAAAGTGTACATCATCATTATGGCTGTCATTTACCATCATAGGGTATTCCATATCGGCAAAACCCTGGAACGAGGTCATTTTAGGGAAAGGATAAGGTATACCAGGCCAGTTGTGTGAAAGCCAGCTTAAGGAGTTACGGCCATTTTGCACGGCATGATGAAAATCTTCAGAATTATCTAAAAAAGCGGCCTGCATACTGGCCCTGCGGTGAGTAGCATCATCAACAACGGTGCTTGCTGCATCCCACACATAATGATCGCTTATACCAACAGCCATATCGCTGATATCGTTAGCTTTCCAGATCCAGGTATTTACATCATTTTGAGCGGTTATATTTTTATTAGCCAAATCGGCAGCGGTGGCAATGTGTATGGTAGAGTCGCTGGTCATGGATGCTTGCAGGCGTTTGGCATACTCCGGTTGTAACACCTGATCGGGGTTTTGCAGTGTACCTGTTGCCCAAACAACATAGTTTTTAGGCGCTTTTACCTGTAGGGTATAATCATTAAAGTCGTTGTAAAACTCTTGCGCGTCCAAAAACGGAAGTTTGTCCCAGCCATTATAATCATCGTAAACAGATACCCTTGGGTAAAAATAGGCCAGGTAAAAGGTGGTTGAATCTATCATCCCCTCGCGTCCGCTTTCTAAAGAGATCTGGAAATGCCAGGTTATATCAAGCTTTACAGAATCATGCGGCAACAAGGGTTTTGTTAAACCGATCATTTGGTTGGTTGAAGCGATATCGTTGTTAACTTTTTTAGCCTTCCCGTTTATCAAAAAAGTATCAATTTGTATACCGGAGGTTAAATAATCAGGCCGTGCATTTGCAAATCTGGCCGCGCCGGGTTTGTGGATGTTCAATATCAGCTTCATATTAAGTCCCTTCAATGTATCAGGACTGTTATTAATATAAGTGATCTGTTCGGTACCTTTAATGTTGCGGCCGGGGGGCAGGGCAGTTATGGTAATGTTATACCGGCCATAGTTTTGCCAGTACTTTTTACCGGGATTACCATCGGCCGAGCGTGTTTCGTTTTTATAGGCATGTTGTATATCGCGCGGCATATACAAGTTTTGAGCTTGAGCTTGTACCAGCACAAAGCAGGCGAAGGCAGTTAAAATAAAAGTTTTGATCATGTTTTTAGTTAATACAAATGCAAATTAATGTAAATGAATTGATAATTAATAAGCGATTATCATGAATTTAACACTTGTACGCATGCAATTAAATAAATGCATTGGGGGTGATTATTTATGATTTCGTAACAAATTTGTAACAATAATTGATTTGGGATCAAATGTTTTGCTTCTGTGGGATATATTTTTTTACTTTGTTCAAGTTATTTTAATAGGGGTATTAAATAACTAATATTTAAGCCATTCGCGTAATGCGGATGGCTTTCTTTTTGAACTAAAATTAAAATAAGTTATTGATTTTCAGATAAATATTCTTTGGATATGAGTATGAAAAGCTGATCATTATCAATTGATTCGTCAAAACACTCCGTAAGCAATTGCTGCGCATTAGCATATTTTAACTGTTTGGCAACCATCATAAGCATTCGGCACGAGGTGATGTTTATATGTTCAAGCAGTTGCAGGTACATGATCACGTCCATGTCGCTTAATATAGGCAGTGGCTGCTCTTCGTCAAGGCAAAACTCATCCTTAACTATTGATTTGATGGGGTTACAATTTTTGTCGGATGGAGTTTCGTCAATAAGCTTATATACTTCTTCCATCCTTGCAATTTGTTTCTTCACATCGTCCCAAAATTCTTGTATGGCTTGTTGCAAAGCTGTAAATGATGCAAGTTGCATAATGTGGGCAAGATTCTTGTTCAGGTAGCATTTGCCAAAATATATGCGGTTTAGGTTATGTACAAATACCTGTTTTAATAATTGCTGGTCTAAGGTAGCAGGGGTAATGTTGTCCATGATATTTAATGTAAATAGCTGTTAATTGATGGCGGTAATTCAACTAATAAAGAGCCTAAATGTTTGATTAAATGTAATATAAATAGCAGGGGCTTTATTTACATTCTGATATGCGGATATAAGCTAACTTTGTAAATTGATATACTACAGCTATGAAATATAAATTAGGCGACTTTGTACGGTTTGTTGATGAAAAGATGGAGGGTTTTGTGACCCGTATAATTGACGACCAAATGATAGGCGTTACCGGCGATGATGAGTTTGAAATACCTGTACTGGCCAGTAAGGTAACTACGGTACATGGTTATGAACCGGCCGGATCAAAAACCGCTGTTGCTGATGATAAACCAATACAAATAGGCGAGTTTGAAAAAAAAGGTATTTATATAGGCGTAATTGCCGATGCCAAAGCCAATTCTGTAGTGCATTTTTATCTGGTGAATAATACATCGTTCCAGTTGCTTGCTGCGTTGACCACCGAAAAACAGCAGATATTTAAAGGCGAGTTTGCAGAGGTGATAGCCCCTAAGTCAACCGCGAAGATTTATTCGGCCCAACTGGCCGATCTGCAATTGTGGCCCAGGTTTATTCTGAATGTTATTTACAACACCAAACAAAATATAGAACCACCCGCTCCATTAATTATTAATGAAAAATTTAAGGCAAAAGATTTTTCGACAGCTAAAAAGCCTATACCCTTACTAAAAGAGCCGGGCTGGATGATACGCCTGGATGAACCTGAAATGGTGATAGATGCCCAAAAACTAAAGGAAAGCTTTTTTAAATCGCCCGAAGAGAAAACGGTATTGGATAAACCCACAAGTGAGGTTGACCTGCATATAGAAAAACTGCGTGATGATCATCAGTTTTTGCAGAGCAGCGAAATACTAAGTATACAATTGGCCCATTTTCATAAAACGCTTGATGCCGGTATTGTACACCAGCTACCTGATATGGTATTTATTCATGGTGCAGGCAACGGAACGTTACGCCACGAGTTGCAGAAGGTATTGAGCAAACACCCCAAAGTGCAAACATTTATGGATGCCCGCAAAGAAAAATTTGGCTATGGCGCTACCAAAGTGATACTGAAATAACATAAAGCCCGGCCTCTTCAGGCCGGGCTTTATGTTATTTATTCAGGTTATCAACCTTGTCATAAAATTCTTTTTGCAATTGCAGGGTTGAAGTATCGGCTTTAATAGCTTTTAAGGCTTTTACAAATGTTTCAATCTCATGCTCTGCTGTAAATTTGCCTAATTCGTTGGTGGCCTTAGCGCCTTCACCCGCATAATGGTTTGGGTAAGCGGCGTACCACCAAATAGGTGTATACACATTAGGCAGGTTTAAACGGTGCTGGTTGGCCCCTGATTGATCGGCTGCGCGGTCCATCCGGTCCATC